>JANMTN010000350.1:0-6679 GCA_031390685.1 Desulfobulbaceae bacterium | reverse complement strand
AATATCGCCAGTCAGCATGATCATCAACAGTTGTTGCAGCCGGCGCTGCATCTTGATTTCCTGGATGCGCTTGGTGAACATTGGGCGGAACGGGCGCAGGTTGCCACGGTTTTTGCACAGTGGCAGCAGAAAAAGGATGAGCTGGTTCTGCTCCGTCAGCAGGAGCGGGATAAGGCCCAGCGGCGTGATTTCCTGCAGTACCAGCTGGCAGAGATCCAGCAGATTGGGCCGGTAGCGGGTGAGGATGAGGGCCTGGCCGCCGAGAGAAAGCGGCTGAAAAGCGCGGATACCCTGATTGCGCTCAGTCAGAAGGTGTATCGTTTTATTTCCTCTACCCTTGTCGACGGGTTGTTTGAGGTGCGGCGGGACATGGAGCAGGTGGTGCAGCTTGATGCCCAGGTGGAAGGGCTGGCGGCCGAGCTTACCGCCTACAGTTATCAGGCCGAGGATTTTGTCAGTCAGTTGCGGAGTTACAAGGATTCACTCGAACATAATCCCGCCCGTCTTGAGCAGGTGAATGAGCGTCTCAACGCCCTGCATCATCTGAAACGTAAATATGGCGAGACCCTGGAGGCTATTCTCAGGTATGCGGAAGAGGCAGGAAGCGAACTCCAGCTTATTGACAATATGGACAAGAGAATGAGTGAGCTGGAGGCGGTGGCAGCCGGTCTGGAACAGGAATTGCTGCGTCAGGTTGCCGCCCTGTCGGCCAGGCGCCGCCAGACGGCCGCGAAGGTGACAAAGGCCATGGCTGCGGAACTGGCATCTCTGGCCTTTAGCCACTCAGGGTTTGAGATTCGATTTCAGGGGCAGGAACAGGAGCAAGGAATTGAGACGGTCCGAAGCAATGGCTGGGATCGGGTGGAATTCTTTTTCTCGGCAAATCCAGGGGAGCCGGCCAGGCCTCTGGCCAAGGTGGCATCCGGCGGCGAGCTCTCACGGCTGATGCTGGCGCTCAAGTGTCTGCTGGCAAAAAAAGATATGGTGGAGACCGTCATCTTTGATGAGGTGGACGCGGGTATTGGCGGTGAGGCGGCTGAGGCCGTGGCCCGCAAGATCCAGGAACTGGCCGGTCATCATCAGGTCTTCTGTGTCACCCATCTGCCCCAGATTGCCGCCAGGGGAAACACCCATTTCCTGGTGGCCAAGCAAATGGCGCAGGGCCGCACCCTCTCTTCTTTTTCCCTGCTTGCCCATGAACAAAGGGTGGATGAGCTGGCGCGGATGCTGGCGGGTGAATCGGTCTCGGCCCAGACCCGCGCGTGGGCCCTGGAGCTGCTGACCAAAGGCGGTAACGGGCAGAAAGGGAAAGAAAAGGGGAATGTGTGTCCCAGATAACGGCCCTGGCTCTTTTTTCAGGCGGTCTGGATTCGATCCTTGCTTGCCGGGTGGTGGCGGCGCAGGGGATCAGGGTGGTGGCCGTCAAGTTTGTGACCCCTTTTTTTGATTATGAGCTTCTGGCCGCTCCTGAAGCCTACCAGGAGGAGGTCTTTAAAAAGTATGGGATAGAGGTGCTCATTGAAGACCTCAGCAGCGGCTATCTGGAACTGCTCCATAATCCCCGGCATGGGTTTGGCAAGAACTTCAATCCCTGTATCGATTGCAAGATTCTCATGCTCGTCCGGGCACAAGAGATGATGGCCGCCCTTGGCGCCTCTTTTCTGGTCACTGGTGAAGTATTGGGGCAGCGGCCCATGTCGCAGCGTCGTGATACCCTGCGGGTAATTGAACGTGATTCCGGCGCCGATCGCTTCCTGCTGCGACCCCTGTCGGCCAAACTGCTTCCGGAGACCGAGGCGGAGGCGCGAGGCTGGATTGATAGGGAAAAACTGCTGGATATGAATGGCCGTGGCCGCTCCCGCCAGATCGCCCTGGCTAGAGAGATGGGGATTGTAGGTTTTCCAGCCCCGGCCGGTGGCTGTATCCTGGCCGATCCTATTCTCAGCCGTCGGATTGCCCAGATCTATCAAGGAAATTCCATTGTCAGTGTCGAAGATATCACGGTGCCGGATGTGCGGCTGCTTCTTACCGGCAGACAGTTTCTGCTACCCGGTGGCGGCTGGTTGATTCTGGGGCGCAATGCGCCGGAAAACGCGCGGTTGCTGATCATGGTCCAGGATGGTGACGCGGTGCTCTCCATGCCGGTTCGTCCCGGCCCAACGGCCATTCTCAGACGTGCGGTGAGCTGTTATGAGCATGACGTTCAATTGCAGGAGGCTTTGCAACTGGCGGCAGCACTGGTGGTACGTTTTGGCAGAAAAATAAAAGATGGCCACGCGGAAGGTGAGGTGCGTGTCTCGGTGGGAGGAAAAACGCAGATCTTGACGGTTCCGCCCCTTGCTGACCAGTTATTTCAGGAATGGATCCTGAATGATGCCGAACGCTGACCGGTAAAAGGGAAGAGCCGGATATTATGGATACAATCACCTTATTAGGCATTGCCGTGGCCCTGGCCATGGACGCCTTCGCCGTTGCCCTGGCCACCGGCCTGGCATTACCCTTAATGAACGGGAGACACCTGTTTCGTCTGGGTTTTCATTTCGGCCTTTTTCAGGCCTTGATGCCGGTTATTGGCTGGCTGGCCGGGATGACCATTCAGGGATGGATTGCCGCCTATGATCACTGGATTGCTTTTGCTCTCCTGGCCTTTGTTGGCGGCAAGATGATTTACGAGGCCTTTGCCGACCATGATGAGGACGATCTGGGCCGTGATCCGACCCGCGGCTGGTCGCTGATCATGCTTTCGGTGGCCACCAGTATCGATGCCCTGGCCGTGGGTCTGAGCCTGGCCATGCTCAGTGTCAGCGTCTGGGTGCCGTCTCTGGTGATTGGCCTTACGGCAGGGGTACTGACGGTGATCGGGATGCTGCTGGGCCGGCGGATCAACGGTATCTGGGGAAAACGGGTAGAGGTCTTTGGCGGCCTGGTTCTGTGCGGGATCGGGGTCAAGATCATAGTGGAGCATACATTGTTGGTGTAGTTGAAATATTTTTCAAAAGAGGGAACAAATAATGAAAAAATCGGTATTGATTCTCTGGTCACTTTTTTTCAGCCTTTTCAGTCAGACTCTTCATGCTGCTGAGCAACCATCGACACCAGCGGGCAGCTTCCCGGCTGTCCCCCAGATCATGGGCGGCTATGAGGCAGCCAGCGGCGATTGGCCCTGGATGACGGCAATTTTATATGCCAGTGAACCTGATTTGTATAAAGCCCAGTATTGTGGCGGGGTGCTCATTGCCTCCAACTGGGTGCTGACCGCCGGCCATTGTACACAAAAAAGTGTCAATGGTGTGTTGGTTAATTTGGTAGCGAGTGATATTAATGTGGCGGTTGGCGTCTACGATCTTGTCAACGGGAGCGGGACGAGAATCCCGGTGAAAAGGATTGTCAGGCATCCGGCCTATGTGGATTTTCTTGCCAATGATATTGCCCTGTTGGAATTAGGTTCTGCCTCAGGGCAGCAACCCATCACCATATTTTCCGGTATATCCATGCTGGGGATTGATCCAGGGCTGCTGAACCAGATGGCCACCCTTGTCGGCTGGGGACTCGCTGATACTGCGACAACCTGGTATTATCCCGAAAAATTGCGGCAGGTTAATCTGCCGGTTATTGCTGATGCGAATTGTAACAGCGGCTATAATGTCACACTGTCAGGCTCGCAGTTTTGTGCCGGGTATACGGAGGCCAGGGATGCCTGCACCGGCGACAGCGGCGGCCCAATGATGCTGGTGGTTGATGGGCAATGGGTGCATGTGGGGCTTGTTTCCTATGGTGCGAGCTGTGAAGTGGACAATGGACAATATGGGGTTTATACCCGCAGTTCGGCATTTGTAGATTTTATCAAACAGTATGTGCCGGCGGCCAAGTTTACCTCAGAAACGGTTCCTCCAGCAACGGTTCCCAGTTCTCTGCCCTGGCTCATGCTGTTGCTGCATAACCCATGATGGACTTATAAAAGCCTTTGTTATCGGCTTGTTTCTGTTGTTGAGTGTTACGGCGACAGGCGGGGCCGCTCCACTACCTTCCGGGTTGACGCCATGGTGACGGGCAATCACGAATATGATTCTGGCCAGGAGGCGCTTAGGCAGAGGATCCGCGAGGCCAGATTCCCGGTTCTGGCCGCTAATGTCATAATGTCAATGTCTGAAGACCGGTATCGCTAAGGGTGAGATTGAGAAGGGCGTTGCCCTCAGGTCTCGGGGGATGGCTTTTACCTTTGATCGTCGTCAGCCGGTGGGACAGCGGATTGTCTCAGCCACTCCTGGCGGGCAGTCTATTGATCCGCGGCAGGAATATACTGTGGCGATCCTTGATTTTATTGCGGCTGGAGGGGACGGCTACACCGCCTTTGGTCAGGCGATCAAAAGTGCTGGTGATTATGCCGAAACAGGCGGGGGCCATGCGCAGCAGCCGGCTGGTATATAATGATCCTGGTCAATTCCTGCGGGATGTGGTGTTGGACGCACTGGCCACGGGCTCGCCAGTAACCCCAGCGGTTGAGGGGCGCATTGTCGAAATACGGTAAGATGTTGAACGTGCCATCGGAATCATATCCAAGGCGGAGCGCGGGCAGGTGGTCTGGCGCCGGTCTTTTCTTTTTCATACCCTTGCTTTTCTTCCGGGTGAGGAAATGATATGGTTAAAAGAAGGTGAATGGCTTTGTTCATACAGTTATTTCGTAACGGTTCCTGATCCTTTCAGCCTTTCGTTTATTGCTTTTATTTGTTTTTTTTGAGGTGCGGCTATGGAAGAGTCAGTGGATTCAAGGGGTTTCCGTGGCTGGTGCTCAATCTGTCTGCCCTTTTTAAAGTGGTGGCCTCGGGTGACGCGCACGACCTTGCGTGCCGACCTGATTGCCGGTCTGACCGGGGCGATTCTCGCCCTGCCCCAGGGGGTTGCCTTTGCGACCATTGCCGGCATGCCTCCCCAGTATGGCCTCTATGCCGGCATGGTCCCGGCCATTGTCGCGGCCCTGTTCGGTTCTTCCTGGCAACTGGTGTCCGGGCCGACAACCGCGGCATCTCTGGTCCTGTTTTCAAGCCTCAGTAAATATGCGGTGCCCGGCAGCGCTGAATATGTCCAGCTGGCGCTGACCTTGACCATAATGGTGGGATTGATTGAATTGGTCATGGGGCTGGCCCGTTTAGGCGCCCTTGTCAATTTTATTTCCCATTCCGTGGTCGTTGGTTTTACTGCCGGGGCAGCCCTGCTGATCGCCTCCAGTCAGTTTAAACACTTTTTTGGCGTCGAGATACCCAGAGGCGGCCATTTCCACCAGACGGTGTACGGGGTGGCCAGCCAATGGGCCGATTTTAATCCCTATGTGATTGGGGTTGGGCTGGCGGCCATGATCTCCGGACTTCTTATCCGCCGTTTTTTGCCGACAGTCCCCTATATGATTGTTGCCATGCTGGTTGGGTGTGTTGTCTCTTTTGGTCTTTCCCGATATGTGGGGGCGGGGGTGGCCAATATTCCGATGGTCGGCGCCTTGCCCTCTTCCCTGCCGCCGTTGTCTTCTCCGCATTTTACCCTGAATACAATCAGGGATCTGACCCCTGTGGCCCTGGCAATGACCCTCTTTGCCTTGACCGAGGCGGTTTCCATTGCCCGATCGCTGGCGGTAAAGACTGGACAGGATCTGGATGGTAATCAGGAGTTTATCGGTCAGGGGCTTTCGAATATGGTCGGCAGCTTTTTTTCCGGATATGTGTCCACCGGTTCATTCAACCGCAGTGGTCTGAACTTTCAGGCCGGGGCCAAGACCCCTCTTGCCGCCATCTTTGCAGGCGCCTTGTTGATGGTGGTAGTTTTGTTTGTCGCCCCTTATGCCAGCTATCTTCCCAATGCTGCCATGGCCGGTATTTTGTTTCTTGTGGCCTGGGGGCTTATTGATTTTCATCATATCAAACGGATCCTGAAGACGAGTCGGGCCGAAAGTGTCATCCTGGTTGTCACCTTCCTGGCAACGCTCTTTCTGGAACTTGAATTTGCCATCTTCTTCGGGGTCTTGCTGTCCCTGATGGTCTATCTGAACCAGACCTCCCATCCCCGGGTGCTGAGCCGGGTTCCCGATCCTCATCATCCCCTGCGAACCTTTATCACTGACCCGTCTTTGCCCGAGTGTCCTCAACTGAAGATTGTCAGGATTGACGGATCTCTTTTCTTTGGGGCGATCAACCATGTGCAGGAGCAACTGCGCCAGCTGTTTCGTGCCTCTTCCCAGCAGAAAAATTTTCTACTGATCTTTGCCGGGGTCAATTTCGTTGATATGGCCGGGGCGGATTTTATTATCGATCTGATTAAAAAAGAGCAGGAAAAAGGTGAAAAACTCTACTTCTGCGAGATCAAAAAACCGGTGCTTGACGCCCTGCAACAGGGTGGGGAGTGGGATATCCTGAGCGCTGATAACGTCTTTGAACTCAAAAATGAGGCCGTTGCCGCCATATTCAAGCGGCTGGACAGGGATATCTGCGCCCATTGTCAGGCCCGGATCTTTTTAGAGTGCGGGGATCTGCCACCAGTTATAAAAAATGAATCATAACATGATATCGCTGTTGTTTCTTTCAGGAAAAAACAGCCGGCCTGTCTGGTGATCGATACCAGGTCAAGGCATTTCCGCCAGGAACCCTTGTCGCCAGCCGCTGGCCAGTCTTCTGGGGTAGTTTTGCTCCGGTTG
>JANMTN010000314.1:0-2507 GCA_031390685.1 Desulfobulbaceae bacterium | reverse complement strand
GCGCAGACTGCCGTAATTGGAATAAAATTCAGCACTTAAGTCCTTGGCAACCTCAAGGATCGGCCGCCCACACCATGCTGCACAGTGCCCGCACCTGTCTGGCCGATGGCTGGGCCGGTTCGATGATTGCCACCGAGATCTCCGATATTTTGTTTGGCACGCCAAGCCCCAGAAAGTCCAAGGTGAACCTCGGTGTTATCAAAGAGGATCAGGTCAACATACTGGTGCATGGCCATAATCCCATTGTCTCCGAGAAAATTGTCGAAGCGGTCAACGATCCTGAACTCATCGCCCTGGCCAAGGCAAAAGGCGCTACCGGTATTAATCTGGCCGGGCTTTGCTGTACCGGCAATGAGTTGATGATGCGCCAAGGTATTCCCATGGCCGGCAACCATCTGATGACCGAGCTGGCCATTGTTACCGGCGCGGTCGAGCTCATCGTTGTTGATTATCAGTGTATCATGCCCAGCCTGGTCACTGTCGGTAATTGTTACCATACCAAGATGGTCACCACCGCCGACAAGGCGAAATTCACCGGGGCCGAGCATGTGAAATTCGAGATGCATAATGGTGCGGCGCAGGCGCGCAAGGTTGTGCGCATGGCCATTGAGCGTTTCCCGCTGCGCAATAAGGCCCGGGTTGAAATCACTCAGGGACCGATAGACATGGTTACCGGTTTTTCCAACGAATCCCTCCTGGCCGCCATGGGCGGCACCCTGACGCCCCTCATTGAGGCGATCAAGGCCGGGAAGGTCCGGGGCGCGGTTGCCATTGTCGGCTGCAACGATCCCAAGTACCAGCAGGATTACTGCAATGTCAACCTGGCCAAGGAACTCATCAAGAAAGATATCCTGGTACTGGTGACCGGTTGCGTTACCACCGCCACCGGCAAGGCCGGGCTGCTGGTGCCGGAGGCCATCGAGATGGCGGGGCCGGGTCTCAGGGAGATCTGCGGTTCTTTAGGCATCCCGCCTGTCCTGCACATGGGCAGTTGTGTTGACAATGCGCGGATCCTGCAGCTTGCGGCGCTTCTTGCCAATGTACTGGGTGTCGATATTTCCGATCTGCCGCTGGCCGGCTCATCGCCGGAATGGTATTCGGAGAAGGCGGCTGCCATCGGCACCTATTGTGTAGCCTCCGGCATTTACACCCATCTCGGCCATCTTCCCAACATTACCGGTTCCGAAGTGGTGACCAACCTGGCCCTGGAAGGACTCGACCATCTCCTCGGGGCCTGCTTCGGTATTGAACCGGACCCCTTCAAGGCGGCCGAACTCATTGATAAGCGGATCAGGCAAAAACGCAAGGCCCTGGGGCTTGGTGAATAAAGGTACGGTGGCCCTGTGTCCTCCGGCGGAGATCAAGGGATGAGTGAGAATTTCTGGCTTCGCCTTTTTGATTTGGAATATGGAATTTGCAGAAGAACATGATCTCCTTTGAGGCCGTGGCCATCGGCATGCAGGGCAGGGTTCTGGTGCTTTGCCGGCAAGAAAAAAAGGTGAGGAAGGGGAGGGAGAAATCACCTGCCCAACAGAACCCGGGGTTTGGTGAAAGATTCCCGCTTTCTCTTTTTATTTTTGTGTTGCGGGGATGTTTTGGGTACGGTAATTCCATTGCATGGAGCGGGGCGACCACGGAAGTAGCTTTTTCCCCGTCTCTTTTGGCTTATATCTGCGGCTATCATGCTTTTCGGCATGACAGCCGGATCTGGAGAATAACGTGTCCGGCCAGTCATGATAAATGGAGCATATATATGAACTTGAGTTTACTAAACAGGCTCAATTCCGTCGTGGTAATGAACCTTCGGGCCATTGAGATGACCGGGGTGCTGATGAGAGTCTTCAGCTTCTCTTTGGTAAGTTGGCTTGGCCCGCAGAGTCCCTTCCTTTTTGTCTGGGCGTTTAACACGTTAGATGCGGTCATGCTCGCGTGGTGTGCAATAATCAAGAAAGACCGGGCCTACACAGTCCTTAATGTGTTCTGGGTGGGAGTGGGTATTGTCGGATTATTCAGGGCTGCAGGGTTTCTGCACACATGAATTTGAGCATAAAAATAGACTGTTTTTTGACGCATCAAGGAAATGCAGAAATTCTATTGCATGGAGCGGGGCGATCACGGAAGTGGTTGTTTTGTCTCTTTTTATTTATCTTTATGACTATGACTATCATGATTTTCGGCATGATAGTCAGATCCTTAGAATAACTTGTTGGGCGCAGATAAAATAATGTACGAAACACATCCAAGTCATGAACTAAAGAAACTTTTCGCTCACAAGCCATACCAAGGTGTAGCGCCTGATAAAGCTGCATTTTTATTTGTCGGCCTTGACGCGAACTACGACGCACATATTGCCGCTAGGCCAATATTCTCGAGAATTTGTGAGTACCACAATGACGGCGTAGCTTTTTGGCGTAATCATGGTGTTCATCATCCATTTTTGTTACCTGAATATTCAGGAGATGGGCAACTCTATCATCGCAGCTTTGCGCGTATTGGGTTTTGTTCGC
>JANMTN010000301.1:0-2569 GCA_031390685.1 Desulfobulbaceae bacterium | reverse complement strand
GGAAAAAACGGGGTCAGGCTTCCAAGTTGACAAGTTGGCAGAAAAAACGGGGTCATGAGCGGGTCAGGCTTCCAAGTTGACAAGTTGAAACAGGCTAAAAGGGGTCAGAGTTATTTTTGGTCGGCAAAAATAACTCTGACCCCTTTATTCCCCTCGTAGACTCAACCATTCGTAATCCCAATCAAACAAAAGGCCCTGCTTCCTTGAAGAAGCAGGGCCTTTCTCATTAATGAAAATATCTCTCGCTGGCTGTCAGCCCAACGCCGTGGCCAGAGACTTCTCCATCTTCTCATTCACTATCTCCACGATATGTTCATTGGTCCAGATGGCATCCTTGCGCACCGCCTTGGTGGCGTTGCCAAAGGCGATCCGTACCTTTTGATCGGAGACGGCGGCCAGGGCCTTGTCAATCCTGATCTTCAGTTCCTCTTTGGACAGTCCCTCGGCCTCGCCGATGGGACCAAGCTCCTTGATCTGGGCCGTAAACTTGGTGATCAACTGGACAAAGCGTGGCGCCTCGGCAGCAGAGGCCCATTGCAGACTATACCGCTCCTCGCGGATACCAACATCCTTCAAGACCTTCTTAACCAGCGCACTCACACCCATTGCATCGTAATTACCAACCTGGTAATGGCATTCGCCAAGTTGTCAGCCGCCGGTAAAGATCCCGTCCGCGCCTTCCGCCAATGCGCGCAAGACAAAAGCCGGATCTATGCGCCCGGTACACATCACCCTGAGGGTCCGCATACTGGGCGGGTATTGAAACCGTGAAACACCGGCAGCGTCTGCCGCCGCGTAACAGCACCAGTTGCATAAAAAGCCAAGGATACTGGGATTAAATTCCTGGTCAGCCATAAGACGTTCTCCTCAAATATAATAAACTTGGTCCATCAATATTTAGAAATGAAATTACCTGTCGCCTGTTGCCCCAAAGGCCTCAATCTGTGAGTTAATCTGCTCATTGGTAAACCCGCCCATAGAGATGGCAAAGGTCGGACAATGGGCGGCACAGATCCCGCAAGCCTTGCATGAGGCGGAAATGGTCTCCGCCTTCCGTTTGCCATCAACCTTCTGCATGACAATGGCCCCGTACGGACAGAGGCTGACACAGAGACCGCAGCCAATGCATTTATCCTGCTCGATACTGGAGACTATCGGGTCAACCTTGACATAACCCTTGACCAGAGGGATCGCCGCCTTGGCCGCTGCCGCCTGGGCCTGAACGATGGTCTCATCAACAGGTTTGGGGCCATGGGCCAGTCCACAGACATAGACACCGGAGACTGACAGCTCCACCGGACGCAGCTTGACATGGGCCTCAAGGAAGAATTTATTGGCCGTAACCGGCAGCTTCAACAGCTTGGAAAGGGTATCGGTATCATCCGGCACAATTCCTACAGAGAGGGCCACCAGATCCGGGGTCATGACCATCTCTTCCTGCATGATCGAATCAAAGAACCGCACCTGCACCTTCGCCCCTTTTTCCGTCACTTCCGGCTTGCGATCAACCTCGTAAGGGATGAAGACCACCCCCATCTTGCGGGCCTCCATGTACGCATCCTCGGCAAAGCCATAGGTGCGCATATCCCGGTAGAGGACGACGATCTGGGATTCAGGATTGATCTCCTTGACCTTCAGGATATTCTTCAAGGCATGATTACAGCAGACCTTGGAGCAATAGCTGAGGTCATCACCGCGCGAACCGGCACACTGGATCATGACGATGGAACCGGGTGCCCGTGTTTTGGCCTTGCCCGCCAGTTGTTTCTCCAGCTCCTGCTGGGTGACAACCTTTTTGGACTTGCCCAGCAGATATTTATCAGGTCGATGCTCGCGGCCGCCGGTGGCGACAATGATCACCCCATGGTCAAAGGTCTGCTCGACCTTGGTCTTGCCCTTGCCGCTGGCAATCACTGACGAAAAGTTGCCGATAAAGCCCGCGGTCTGCACCAGCTCGGCATTGCAGAGCACATCCACTCTCTTCGAGTGCGTGACCTTATCAACAAGGGTCTGCAGATGGGACTGCACCGCGTCGCCGGCCAGCGTACGGTGAAGATTGTGCAGGTTCCCGCCAACGGCATCCCCTTTTTCAATGAGAACCGAATCAAATCCTTGCTCGGCAAGATTCAGAGCGGCGGTCATCCCGGCCACTCCCCCCCCGATGACCAGGGCCTTGGCCGTTACCGGCACCGTCTGCTCGGACAGCGGCTGGATAAGTCTGGCCTTGGCTACGGCCATGCGCACCAGATCCTTGGACTTGATGGTGGCAAGCTCCGGTTCACCGGCATGCACCCAGGAACACTGATCGCGGATATTGACCATCTCAAAAAGGTTCCGGTTCAGACCGGCATCGCGCAAGGTCTCCTGAAACAGCGGCTCATGGGTCCGCGGCGAACAGGCGGCAATGACCACCCGGTTCAGCTTGTGCTCCTTGATCTTCTTTTTGATAACCTCCTGGGCATCCTGGGAACAGGAGTAGAGATTTTCGGTATAATAGGTGACGTTCTTCATGTCCCCGGCGTAGTTGGCCACTGCGGCCACATCCACCACCGAGCTGATATTGATGCCG
>JANMTN010000080.1:0-20448 GCA_031390685.1 Desulfobulbaceae bacterium | reverse complement strand
TGGTCACAAAGGGAGCAAGGAAGAGCAACGTCCCGCCACGGATGAAAGATGAGGCGGTCATGGCGAGAGGTCGCGGAGATCGGGAAATGGGCTGATGGAGTCGTGATGGATGCTGTTCAACAGCGCCTGAGGCGCTTGCTGGAAATCAATATCCATAAAAGTTGTCTCGATCATGGCTTCGCTGAAGGTGGAGATGAGATTTTGATGACTCCAGCGCGTCAGGTAGTAGATCACCAGGGCCGGCAGTTTGGTGTAGATGGTCTCCTCGGGCATAGGATCATGGAAACTTGACTGGCACAGTTTTCTTGATGACAGGGTTTGGGTCTTGTAGAAACTTTCGAGGAACATCAACTCGGCGGGCAGACTTGCCTTCAGCCCGATCTTGGAGAAGACCTTCAGGAGAATTTCCATTGTTTTTTTGCCAATGGTGGCCACAGGATAAGGGACATAGATCTCGCGTGGTCTCTTGACCTCAAGATAGGATTTGATGGTGAGAATCAGGTGTGCCAGTTCCACAGGATTTCTGTCCACAAAATGATAGGTCTCGCCTGCAAATTCCTGGCGATTGAGGAGGACATGGTGGACGAAACAGGGCAGTTTATTGGCATTGGAATAGGAGTGCACCACCCCTTTTTTGGTAAAAAGAACCGGCATGGCCTCATCGGCAATGGAAAAGAAAAGGCGATGAAAACCTTGGATCTTATGGTCATGTTCGCCATAGACTATGGCCAGGCGGATACAGGTGTAGTCAAGTCCGACCGTCTTATGCATGTAGCGCAGGGTCTCTTCGGCCATTAGCTTTGATTTTGCATAGTTATTCAGATTCGCGGTGAGGGGTAAGTGATCTTCCTCTTTGAGATTCTCACCGCATGGCAGGGTGGCAGCCGAGCTGATATGGATATAGGGGATGTGCAGGGCGGCCGCAGCTCGAGCCAGGTTCAGGGTGCCTATATAGTTAACCTCAAAGGCGAGTTGCGAGTCGGAATCAATGTTGGCGATAGCGGTATTGATAACAAAATCAGGGCGCACCCGTTTGAGGTAATCGCGGATATCGCCGGCGCTTCTGATGGAGAGCTTTTTGCTGCTTGGGGCCCGGAGTTCAATGGAGTCCTGGGTTGTGGTCTTAAAATAGTTGGCAATGGTGCCGCCGATGAGGCCGGAGCCGCCGATGAGAACGCCGAGCATTTTGTGAGGGGGCGAATATGTTGGCACGACAGCTTGCTCCACAATCAACAGGTCATGATTATGGGAACCTCGAAGCAATATTTTCGTTCAGTGGGCCGATTTGACCGTTCCACTGAACGAAAATCCTAATTTTTCAAGAGACCCTTATGACAAAGAGTGATTACGCTATCATGAATTGGCAGAAAAAACACCTTTTTTGAACTTTTTTCACCTGTTGACCTTTTCCCGGTAGTGGATTATTGCGCCAGCATCTGATCGAGCCGCTTGCGGATCTCGATGATGAAACCGCGGGTGGTGACCACTTTTGGATTTGTAAGTTCGGTGATGAGAGCCAGGTCCTTGGTCATGCAGCCGTCTTCGATGGTGGCCAGGGAGGCCGCCTCCAGCATGTCGGCAAAGTTCACAAGCTCCGGGATATTGTCGAGCTGGCCGCGTTTTTTAAGCGCCCCGGTCCAGGCAAAGAGGGTGGCCATGCAGTTGGTCGAGGTCTCTTCGCCCTTGAGATGCCGGTAGTAATGGCGGGTGACGGTGCCGTGGGCGGCCTCATATTCGAAACAGCCGTCCGGTGAAACCAGGACGCTGGTCATCATGGCCAGCGAGCCAAAGGCGGTGGCGACCATATCGCTCATGACGTCGCCGTCGTAATTCTTGCAGGCCCAGATAAATCCCCCGCGTGAACGGATGACCCTGGCCACGGCGTCATCAATCAGGGTGTAGAAGTATTCGATGCCGGCGGCGCTGAATTTTTGCGCGTATTCGGCATCGTAAATCTCCTGCATGATGTCCTTGAAGGTGTGGTCGTAGATCTTGGAGATGGTGTCCTTGGTTGAGAACCACAAATCCTGCTTGACATCGAGAGCGTAGTTGAAACAGGCATGGGCAAAACTGGCAATGGATTTGTCCTTGTTATGTATACCTTGAATGACGCCGGCACCTTCGAAATCATAGATGGTTTCGCGCCATTCCTGGCCGTCCTCAGCGGTGAAGACCAGCTCCGCCTTGCCCTTGCCGGGGACGCGGTATTCGGTATTGCGGTAGATATCGCCATAGGCGTGACGGGCAATGGTGATCGGGGCTTCCCAGGTGCGTACCGACGGTCTGATGCAGTTTACCACCAGGGGGGCGCGAAACACCGTGCCGTCGAGAATGGCGCGGATGGTGCCATTAGGGCTCTTCCACATTTTTTTCAGCTTGTATTCTTCAACGCGCTGGGCATTGGGGGTGATGGTGGCGCATTTGACGCCGACGCCGTATTTCTTGATGGCCTCGGCGGCGGCAATGGTGACGCTGTCGCCCGTTTCATCGCGGTAAGGCAGGCCGAGGTCGTAATATTCAGTCTTGAGATCGATATAGGGCAGGAGCAGCTCGTTTTTGATATCGGTCCAGATAATGCGGGTCATCTCATCGCCGTCCATCTCGACAAGCGGTGTGGTCATCCTGATTTGCGTCATTGAAAAATCCTCCATTCCTTCAAAAAAAATGTCATGTGGTACAAGGATATTTGTTTGCCATTACAAGTAAATAATATATGAGTCCTGTTTGGCCGTGGACGGACGATACGTCAACCTTGTCCAACTCTTCGCGGTCATCATAGCATACGATATTGCCGCTCTGCCAGCTTTTTTATATGGCAACGGGAACTGGCAGACCCGCTCATTGTTCGGGCTGGTTTGCGGATCAGGGTGGCAGGGGTTGTTCTCTTGCCTTGACAAGATGGTGATGGGATCGATACAAGAAGTGAATGGTTCCACTTACTCATTTGAGAAGGAGTGTCAACGGTGCATCTTTTCATCTTTTATCTTGCTTTGTCCGTCACGGTTTACCAATGATTCCCTGGCGAAAATGGGGGCGGGGCTGTGTGGAGCTGATCTTTCCCTCCCGCTGTTCTTTCTGCCAGATTGCTCTTATCCGGAAGGGGCAGGTGATCTGCGGCGACTGTCTTTCCCGTATTCATTATCTGCAATCCCCACTTTGTTCCTGCTGCGGCCGGGAATTTTCTGACAGCAGCGGCGGGGATCATCTCTGCGGTTCCTGTCTGCGGCAACCGCCGGTGTATAGCCGGGCCCGGGCAGTTGTCCGCTACGAGGCACCGGTCAGCGATCTGCTCCATCGCCTGAAATATGCGGCCGATACCCAGGCGTTGCCAGTGCTGGCGGTAGTAATTGAGCCTTTTGTCTTTGCTTCTCTTCATGATTTTCAGCCAGAAGCGGATCGTATTGTTCCGGTGCCGCTTTTCCCTGCCCGCTTGAAAAAGCGAGGAATCAATCAATCATTGCTTTTGGCCCGGATTTTTTTTCCGGAGGCGGGAGAGGCACTTCTTGTCGACGCCTTGATCCGGACGCGCAATACTCCGCCGCAAACCACACTGGATGGCGCGGCCCGCAGAAAGAACCTGCGGGCCGCCTTTGCCGTCAGGTACCCGGAGGCCGTTTGTGGCCGGCGAATCTTTCTGGTTGATGATGTCCTGACTACCGGCACCACGGTCGCCGAGTGCAGCAAGGCCCTGCTTGCTGCTGGCGCTGTCGAGATCTGCGTAGTGACGGTGGCTCGGGTGGCTGAATACCGGTGATGGTTCCTGGTGATTTCAGGAACCTGATCCTGGAATTCTGTTTCAGAATATTGCAGTGTTGTCAGATCGATTGTACCTATTGATATGTCTCCCGACAGGTGCACAGGTGTTCTTGTTGCATTCGTCGCCACAACCGCTCTTCAGTTGGTGCGAGTAATGGTAAAGCTGGTGTCTCTGGTCAGGCCCATGGCCAGCAACCGCGCCCTGTAATTCTTGCTGTCCCTGGTATAACCAGTAACAATGTCCCCTTCGCCGGCGGTCATGCTTTTTAATTGCCGATTCATTTGTTCTCCATTTTATTTATTGTTTCAGTAATCTGTTTGAGACAATGACGACATCGATCTTATGGGTCATGCCGCCGCCGAGGGTGAATCTGTTGTCCTGTTTCATGATGCCGGCCGCCAAAGATTCCATGCTGGCCACACCTTACACCGATATCCTTTTTAAAACTTCCAGGTGATGCCGGCCAGCACGGTATAATCAGTCTCGGAGTTATTGAATCCGTATTTGATCCCGCAATCGAGATCGAAATTATCTGACAAGGTATAGATAAACCCGGCCAGGAGAAAGACGGGATCGGCGCCGGCCAGGGGATCAGGGTTGCTTTCAACCCCGAGGTTCACAACTGCGGTGAACTGTTCGGTCAAGGCGACGGTGGAGGCAAGTGAGGCATGCCAAAGGTCCTGTTTTTCCTCTATAGTGTTTTCATTCCCGACATAGCCGAGGTTGAGGTGGACGGCCCATGGGTCCATGGCCTTGGAGGTGATGAAAAAGAGGCTGTAAGTTGCCTTACCACTGCTCAGCCCTTTTCCATCGTCCCCGGTCGGCAGGGTAAGTCCTGGTTTGAGGGCAAGGCTCAGGCCATTATTTTCATAGAAACCCCATTTCATCTCAACCAAAGTGTCGGATAAGCCATGCTCACTCAAGATGGCTTCCGCATCCTTTTCCCGAAAATGCAGATAGGGGAGACCGACAACAAAGTCCATTGAGTCGGTTATGCCATAAGTAAGGGCAGCGGCCCCCTCCGTGGTCGTGGTGATAATCCCGTCTTTCTTGTCATGTCCATATTCGCCGTTCAGTTCCAGTTGGGCCTTGCCCGTGCCCATGGTGCCAGCGTCGTCCGTGATAAGCGGATGGCTTGCAAAGGCGGCGGCCGCGAAGGAGAGGATGCCGAAGAATACAACAGAACCCGACAGATGTCGGGTACGCGATGCTGCAGATACAGGGGTTAAATTCATTTGTTCATCCAGAGTTAGATTAATAATTATTATTGCTAATGGCTTTTGTTGTCTGGCCAGGTCATCCCTGTCTCTGTGGTTAATTACGCTTTGTATGTGCATGGAAATGACATTCGTGGCATCCGTGCCGAGATCAAGACCTTTGACGCCGGTCATGGTTTCCATGTGTCTTCTTCTTGTTCGTCTTGGCGTCTATTGTTAGTTTCTTCTAACTTATAATTGTTAAAAAAACCTGGTGCTTTTTTTTGTGGCATCAGGTTTTTTCTAACAAAATGGGGAGATTTTTCTGTTTTATTTTGGCAATGATGGTTGATGAAACCGAGTTTTTATTGCTGCCTGCATGTGCCTGGCATCCTGTTGTTGAGATGGAGACACAGGCTCCGCTGAAAAATGGTTTGCCGCTTTGCCTCTGCATCCGTTGCAACAGCTTCGATGCTTATATTTGCAGAAATGAGGTGCTGTCATGGAAGGTTGGTGAAGTTAGTTGCCCCTAATTTTTTATTATGATAGCAAAGAGAATGATGGTCGTCAAGATTTTTTTTGCTATTAATTTGTCAAAAATGCAATCGTTGGGTTGCTGTAACTTCTTTTTCAATATTTAAAGAGATATTACGGTATGTTGCTTCTTAAATTCAATGATTCTGCCAAGTATGCAAAAATAAAAAAAAGCAGCTTGAACGGGAGTGGTTGATATAGCGATATATTCAAAATGTCTTCCCTGAAATATAGTGATATTTACAGTAAATCGTCATTTTATTAAGATATATTGAGATGTTGATTATATGATAATTGTTGATAACTTGTGAGTGCTGTGATTAACCTGTGAAGATGACACGATAAAAAGAGTGATTTTGTTGGTGCTTCAAAATCAAGGGGTCGGCATGGGGGCAGGGCTGGAAGTCAAGAGTCTCACGCTCTCTGGCGTGGATGGTCGTATGGGCATGAATGGCTTGAAAAATGGGCTTCAATCGTCTTTGACTGAATGCCGGATTTAGGTTTTAACTTGGGGCGTGTTTGGTGAAAAAGATTTCTTTATTTTTAAAAAAGCATTGTTGATAAGGGAGGTGGCGTTTTTTTTGTAGGAGAATATTCTGGCGAGGATTTTTATCCTTTTCAAGGATCTGGCACATGGTATTTTGGTTTTTTATAGTGATAAATTGTCTCAAATAGCTTTTTATCGACTTTATGCACTATCGTTAACGTCCGACGTGGGGAAGGAACTATCATGGTGTGGCAGAAAATAAAAGAGAGTTTGCGTGATGTGCTGGCGGAGAATGTGTACAACCTCTGGATTGAGCCCCTTGAATGTGTGCGCTGTGATGATAAAAATATACGGATAGCCTGCCCGGATCGATTCTATCGCGCCCATCTGACTCAGCATCATCTGGGTCTGATCCAGGACAAGGTCAATGAGATTGATGGCATCGGCAGGCAGGTCATTTTATGTGAGGCGGGGCAGAAGATCTTGCCCGTTTCGCCACAGACGGGCCAGTTACGTCTGCCTCATGTTCCTGCTGGCGGGTCATCGGTCCGGGCCCTGCATCCCCGTTATACCTTTGATGAGTTTATGGTAGGTGACAGCAATCTTTTGGCCCTGTCGGCTTGTCAATCAATCGTTACGGGTACTGATACCGTTGGTCCCTGTCTGTATATCAACAGTTCAACCGGGCTTGGAAAAAGTCATTTGACCCATGCGGTTGCTCATCAGATCCTGACCACCTCCCCTGCGGCCAGGCTTCATTACCTGACCGCCCAGCAATTTTCGGCCGAGATGGTGCGCGATATTCAAACCAACAGCATGGATCGTTTTAAACGAAAATATCATGATCACTGCGATATCCTGCTGGTGGAAGATGTCCATTCGCTGACCGGTAAAAAAAAGACCCAGGAGGAGCTGAACGAACTCCTTGATGCCCTGATTAAAGGGGGAAAAAGGGTTATTCTGACTGCGAATAGCGCGCCTCGGGAGCTGAATGGGATTGATGATGAGTTTCGTTCCCGGATGACGTCCGGGCTGGTAACCACTATTCAGGCGCCGGATATCCTGACTCGCCAGCGGATTGTGCAGAAGAAAGCGAAAACGCAGGGGCTTGTGTTGACGGAAGAGTTTGTCGCCTATCTTGCCCATCATATCAAAGGTGATGTGCGTCAGATTGAATCAGCCATTCTTGCTATTCGGGCCAAATCTGCCCTCATGGGTGGACAGATCGAGATGGCCCTTGTTCGCGAGGTGGTAGAAGGGATTGTTGGCGCCCCAAAAAATCTCTCGGCGATGATGATTGGTGAGTTTGTCAGTACCCAGTTTAAGGTCAGTGTCCAGGATATGCAGTCCCGCACCCGGAAAAAAGCGATTGTTTTTCCACGGCAAGTTGCCATGTATCTCAGCCGAGCCCATACCCAGCAGTCACTGGCGGATATCGGCAAGGCCTTTGGGCGGGATCATGCAACCGTATTGCATGCGATCAAGGTGGTGAATGACCGTATTTTGCGTGATGTCTCGGTCTCGGCCCAGGTGGATTTACTGAATAAAAAAGTGAAACAGATTTAGGTCGGAGCGGTTTAGGCGCGGCGCCTGGTTTCAGGTAATGTCGTGGCCTGTGGGGAGAACCTCCCGGGTTGCTTGATTTTTACGCCGGTATCTGCTATGAAATACGCGGATGTTTGACTGAAGAGGCAGATGGAGTGTAGCTTGCCGTATTCCTTTACGGTTTGCCTGTCGGTGGGTCTCTGCTCATCCCCTGTCTTCGCGTTTATAGCTTGTTTGAGAAACGGAATAATCGTTCTCTACTGGAATGGAGATCACCGCGTTGCTGGAAATAGTTACTGTCTCGCGCCACTTCGATGCCTTTCTGGCCCTGGATAAGGTGTCCTTGCATATCAAGGCGGGGGAGTTCTTTACCCTGCTTGGGCCGTCTGGCTGTGGAAAAACGACGTTGTTGCGCCTTATTGCCGGATTTGATCAACCAGATGGCGGCGATATCCTTCTCGATGGCAAAAGTATTCTCCCTGCTCCCCCTGAGCACCGCCCCCTCCATACCATTTTTCAGAATTACGCCCTGTTTCCCCATATGACGGTGGCGGAAAATGTTGCCTTTCCCTTGCGGATGGCAGGAATTGCCAAAAAAGATATCAAGGCCCGGGTGGCAGAGGCACTCGATGATGTGTGTCTGCCGGATAAAGCCAGCCACTATCCAGACGCCTTGTCCGGTGGTCAGAAACAACGCATTGCTATCGCCCGGGCCCTGGTGAACCGTCCCCGGTTGTTGCTCTTGGATGAACCCTTGTCGGCACTCGATGCCAAGTTGCGCGAACAGATGCAGCTTGAGCTTATTAACCTGCAGAAGGATATCGGGATTACCTTTATCTATGTGACCCACGATCAAAGCGAGGCCCTGGCCCTGTCCCACCGGATTGCGGTGATGGATCACGGCAGGATTGTCCAGGTGGATGTTCCTTCCCGGCTGTATGGATTTCCCAATAGTCGTTTTGTCGCTGATTTTATCGGGAAGTGTAATCTGCTCGAAGGCAAGGTCAGAGAGCAGCAGGGAGATTTTGTCACTGTGGAACTGGATGGGCTTGGCCCGGTGCATGTGTTCAGGTCAGAGGCGAATTTTACCGCCGGCAGTCATTGTGCCCTGACCCTGCGTCCGGAAAAGATTCGTATTGCCGCTACTGTGAGCCCTGCAGATGATGAATCCCATTTCACCGGTTATGTGCATGATATCCTTTATATGGGAGATGTGACAATTTATATTGTCACCCTGGCCAATGGTGTCCTGCTTGAGACACTGCTTGCCAATTCCGGGTCGGGGCGGACCAACTTCTTTGAAGTTGGCGATCAGGTGGAGGTCGCCTGGTCCTGCGATGCCGGCCATCTGGTGCTGGACTGACCACCATGCAGGGCAAGTCCTGGTACAAATATCTGCTCTCCCTGCCGCCGATGGCATATCTGTTGATATTTTTTGCGGCGCCCACCCTGATCATGCTCTTTGCCTCGTTCCGCTATGCCGGAGAATATGGCGGACTGGCGCCCTGGTATCTTCATGAGAATGGCCGGCTAACCCTCGATCTGACCATGGAAAACTGGCAGCGGCTGCTGGGCACCGATATTTATCTGCGTCTGTTCCTGAAATCGATAGGATATGCCGTGGTCACCACCCTGATCTGCATGATTATGGGCTATCCCCTGGCCCTGATGATCGGCCGCAGTGGCCGTAAGTCTCGCGACCTCCTTCTCCTGCTGGTGATCCTGCCGTTCTGGAGTAATTTTCTGGTCCGCATCTATGCCTGGATGATCATCTTGAGTCCGGTCGGGGCCCTGACCCGGACGCTCAACGGGGTGCTCGATCTCTTTGGTGCGGGACCGGTTACCCTGATGTACAGTCCGACGGCGATGCTCGTCTGTCTGGTCTATGTGCATCTGCCCTTTATGGTGCTGCCCTTGTACGCCAATCTGGAAAAACACGATCTTGATCTGCTGGACGCGGCCCAGGATCTGGGCGCCGGGAAGTGGCGGCGGTTCTGGCTCATCACCTGGCCTCTCTCCCTGTCCGGTGTCATCGCTGGTTCGATTCTTGTTTTTATTCCGGTGCTGGGCATGTTCGCCATTCCTGATCTTCTTGGTGGCACTGACGGGATCATGATCGGTAATGTCATCAAACAGCAGTTCATGGAGTCCCGTGACTGGCCCTTTGGCAGTGTCCTGTCCATGGTGCTGACCGTGACCGCAGTGGCTGTGGTCCTGCTTGGCTCCCGGCTGGGGCAACGACGTTGAGGCGGGAGAGGCGATGATGCGGAAAAAAAACGTGTTATTAAGGATCAGTGCGGCGCTGGTCTATCTCTTTCTCTATCTGCCTCTGGTGATTGTGGTGGTCTTTTCGTTTAATGACTCCAGGCTGAACGCCGAGTGGGTTGGTTTTACCTGGAAATGGTACGGGAAGCTCTTTCACAACCGGGAGATGCTGGGTGCGGCCATGAACTCGTTGATCATTGCCAGTGTCAGCGCCGCTGCGGCCACTCTTCTCGGCACTCTGGCGGGGATTGCCATGCATCAATCCCGTTTGCGTCTTCTGCAAGTGCTGGTTCTGGCGCCCATTGCCATGCCGGAGATCCTGATGGGGGTCAGTCTGCTGGTGCTCTTTATCATGGTCAATATGACCCTTGGCCTGTTGTCCATCATGCTGGCCCATGTCACCTTCTGTATAGGATTTGTGGCCCTGGCGGTGCAGGCCAGGATCTCCAGTATGGATCCAGCTCTGGTGGAGGCGGCCCGGGACCTGGGGGCCTCGCCCTGGCGTTGTTTTCGCGAAATTACCTTGCCCTTGCTGACGCCCGGGATCCTGGCCGGCGGCCTCATGGCCTTTACTTTGTCCATTGATGATTTTGTGATCACCTTTTTTACCGCAGGCGTTGGCAGCTCAACCCTGCCTCTGCAGATCTATTCCATGGTTAAGACAGCGGTGACCCCTGAGGTCAATGCGGTGTCAACCTTGTTGATGCTGCTGACCCTGGTGGTGATTACCGTGGCGTCAAGGTTGTCTCCTGCTATTTTTCGTGGCGAATAAGATCAATTCAACAAGAGGAAACTGACATGAAGAGGGTAGCTGTTGGGTTACTTGGTTTACTGATGCTGTTTTTGGCCTCCCCGGTCTTGGCCAGCGAGGAGTTGCACCTGTTCAACTGGAACAACTACCTCTCAAAAGAGGTGATTGCCGGTTTTGAACAGAGTTGTAACTGCAAGGTGGTTCAGGATTATTATTCCGGCACCGAAGAGATGATGGCCAAGCTTCTGGCTGGCGCCAGTGGCTACGATCTGGTCATTCCCACCCAGAATGCGGTGCAGGCCCTGATTAAACAAGGTTTCCTCGAGAAACTGGATAAAGGCGCCCTGGCCAATATCAAAAATCAGGATCCCTCTTTCCTCAATCGCTCCTATGATCCCGGCAACGTCTATTCCCTGCCTTATGCCTATACCACCACCCTGATCGGTTTCAATGTGGAGAGGCTGAAGGAAAAGGGGATTGAGCCAAACAGTTGGGCGGTCATTTTTGATCCCAAGATCTTAGAGAAGATCAAGGGGAAGGTGACGGTCATGGATGACGCTGATGAACTGTTCGGCGCGGCCCTCAGGTATCTTGGTTATTCGGTCAATGATGTGGATGAGAAGCATCTCCTCCAGGCGCAGCAGGTGATCATGCAGGCAAAACCGTATTGGGCCGCGTTTAATTCATCAAGCTATATCAAGGAGCTGACGGTCGGCAATATCTGGGTTGCCCATGGCTATTCCAGTGACATGGTTCAGGCCCGGAATGATGCCATGGCTGCCAAGCGTGATTTTACAGTTAATTTTATCCTGCCCAAGGAAGGGGCGGTGCTGGCCCTGGACAATATGGTTATCCCCAGGGAGGCGAAGAATAAAAAACTGGCCCTCCGGTTCATTGATTTTTTGATGGATGGCAAGAATGCCGCCGGCCTCAGTAATGATGTGGGGGCCGGCAATCCCAATTCTGCCGCCCTGCCCTTTATCAATTCAGAGCTCAAACAGCTTACCGCCATTTTCCCGGATCAGAAGGTACTAGCTACCCTGGAAACCTTGGAGGCCACCAACGTCAAGGTTCGTCGCTTGAAAAATAAGTTATGGACTGAGATTAAACTGAAATAGATGTTATGGTATCGTAAAAAGGACCAAATGCTCCATTGCGCTGCCTCCTTCGTCACTGCGGTGTACCCCAAAATACGACTCATTTCTCGGTCTTTGCGCGCCTTGTCGTTGGACCTTTTTGCTTAGCCATTCCCTTGATGACTTTTATGAGACCATCCCTTATGCGATTCCTCCGTTTTCCGCCCCTTTTCCTTTTGTTCTCTGTCATCTGCTTTCTGTCTGCGGCTTACGCTGGGTTGCCGGGTCTTCCAGATACCCCTGCTGCCATTGAAACTCAACTGTATCAAGGAAAAGCTGAAGAAGTTACCGCATTTATTGGTAAACGGCAGGCCCAGGTTGATGGTTTAATTACCCTGATTACGACTGATATGCAGAAGGTGAAAGAGGAGAAGGAAAAGGTTGCTTTTGTCGCTCTCCTGGATCTGTTCCAGGGGCTCTCCTTTCAGCTGAAAAACCTGCAGGCCGAGTTGGCCCGAGCAGAAACCCCTTCCCTGCAGCTGCCATCCCCTGGGTCTCAACCGTACAACCTGGCCGCTTTTGATGAGATGATCTTTTTTCAGCAGAAAGCAGTCCAGCAACTTGCGCTGTACGAGGAAAATCTGGCGTATGGAGAGACCAGGATTGCTGTCCTGAAGGATGAACTGCCGCCCCTGTTGCCTTTGTATGCCCAGGTGAAATCAGAGGCCGCCAGCAGGATCGAGGCCTATGAAAAGTTGGCGTATATCCTGAGTCTGCAACATGAATACGCCATCCTCCAGCTTAAAAGACCGAAGCTGAACAAGGCGTTGACTGATACGCGTGTTGTTGCCAAGGAAGCGGCGATCCTGGTAGAGCAGGTCTTTGGGCAATTACAGATTGGCAAGAAGGATATTGCGGAGCTGAAAAAAAAGTTGGACTCGCTGAACGAGAACCATGCCAGTAATCTTGCCAGATTGAACGCGGAGTATCTGGATCTGAACAAGCAAAGTGTGGTTGCCGAATCTAAACTGGATAAAGCCGTTACCGCCTTGAGCTCGAAGGCAAAGGAGGACACCGCCGCAGGTGTCCTCGAGAGCGAGAAGGAACGGCTGGCGCTGGTCATGGAGGCTATCAGATTCCGGCAAAAGTCCATTATTCAGGAAAAAATGAACCTGGATCTGGCGATCAAGGGCGTGATGTTTCGACAGGAATGGCTCACCGCCTATGTCGGGATATCCAACGGGAAAAAGCCCTCTGATTTTGTGGAAACGTGGCGGAAAAATGGTGAGGAACTGGTTGCGAAAAAGGAAGCTCTGGTGCGGGATTTGTCTCTGGCCACGCAAGAAAGATCTGATCTGACCCGGCGTCTGGTGGCCATTACCGATAAAGTAGGAGCTTCCACTGATGTAGATTCGCAGACGGTTTTTGCCAAACAGGCGGAAAAGACCTCGGAAAATCTGGATGTCTATATTCTCGGGATGGATGATAATGTCCACGATCTCGACAAGCTGCGGGATGATATGGCGCTGGTCCTGCGGCTTCTGCTGAACAGGATGGACAGTGGCGAGCGTTTTCTGACCTGGGGGCTGGCCTATCTGAGCAGTAAATGGGAGCAGATCAGGATCGTCCTTTTTTATCCTTTGATCACCATTGGTGAAACAGCAATCACCTTGATCAGTATCGGCAAGGTCCTGGTCCTGTTGTTGATTGGGGTGCGGCTTCTCAAAGTCATCCGCCGGAAGACGGCAAATATTTTAGCGGAGAGAACTGCCATGACGCCGGGGGCGGTGAATTCGATGACCACCCTTGTCTATTATGCGGCGTTGGTTGTCGGAATCCTCATTCTTCTCTCCACCATCGGTTTTAATGTCAGTCAGTTGGGCATAATTTTCGGGGCGCTGAGTGTGGGGCTGGGTTTTGGTCTGCAGACCATCGCCAATAATTTTATCAGTGGGATTATCCTGCTCACAGAACAGACCATCCAGGTTGGCGACTATGTGGAGCTGCAGGCAGGGACCACCGGCGAGGTCAGAAAGATCTCGATTCGAGCCACCATTGTCAGGACCTTTGACGGTGAAGATGTCATTGTTCCTAATTCTGAACTCGTTTCCAGCCGGGTCAACACCTGGAGCTATGAAGACAACTGGCGGCGGTTAAAGGTCCCTTTTGGGGTTTCCTACGATTCCGATCCGGCGGAGGTGGTTCGTCTGGCCGAAGAGGCAGCCAGGGAGGTCAGGGTTACCAAGGAGGACACCGCCCATCCCCTGCGGATCTTTTTTGAGGGTTTTGGCAACAACAGTCTTGATTTCTCGATTCGGCCCTGGTGCTGGATGAATGAGATCAACGCCCAGACAGGCATGATCAGCGATTATTATTTTGTTCTGTTCAAGAAATTGAAGGAAGCGGGGATTGGCATCCCTTTTCCGCAGACGGAACTGCATCTCAAGTCCATTTCGCCTGAGGTGCTGGCGATTCTGCAACAAATTGCTGCGGCTCCTGGTCAGCCGAGAGCTGGCGGAAATGATAATAAGGGTGGGGAGCAGAACGTCGTGTAACGAATATCAGCATCAGTCCTTTTTATTTTAACAGCGATGATATAAAATAAAAATAACTGCTCAGGGGATTGGCCGAAGGTTGAAGATTTTTAGTGATAAAGAATGCGTGCTGATTGATATTCTTCAGCCTGAATACCCGAGCAGCTATGAGTAAAAATTGTTCTGTATGAGTGATGTCTCTGGCAGGAAGTGAGAAGGATTATTTCCAGGGTAGCCTGAATTGTGTTTTGCAATGTGGCAAACAAGGTTCCCAGAGACAGTAAACCTGCGGCAGGGGGAACTGCCGTTTTTATGGCAATACTGGTGATTTCATGGATTTTGCTGCTCTTCCCAAAAAATATACCGAATATAAAACTGCTAAGACCGTCATCCTGCCCATTCCCTATGATGGGACGGCTACCCTGCTCAAAGGCTCTGACTTTGGGCCGCAGGCCATACTGGAGGCCTCTTCCCGTCTCACCTTGTTTGATCTTGAAACCAATTTTGAGGTCTATCGGCAGGGAATCTGCACCTTGCCGCCGGCATTGTCGCGCGATAATCCCGTTGATATGATTGATGAGGTGCGGCAGCAGGCGGCGCCCCTTTTTCGAGACGGCAAGGTGGTGGTGGGCTTGGGCGGCAAGCATCTGGTGAGTATCGGGCTCATCCAGGCGGCCCTGGAACGCCACAGCGAGTTGAGCGTCGTTCATTTTGACGCCCATGCCGACCTGCGCCCCATTTCAGCCGAGTCCGGGTATGGCAATTCCTGTGTCATGACCAGGGTGCATGAGATGTGCGAGTCCGTGCAGATTGGTGTCCGCAGCATGGATCGCGAGGAGCGGAGCAAGGTCGATCTGGATCGGATGGTGTTTGCCCGTGACCTCCATTATCACGGGGTGAGTGCGGCGGGGGATGCCCTCGATATGCTCAGTGACACCGTCTATCTCACCATTGATCTTGATGTTCTTGATCCCTCCTGTATGCCCTCGGTGGAAAGGCCGGAACCAGGCGGTATTGATTGGTATATGCTCACCAGGCTTATTCGTCAGGTAGCCAGTGAAAAAAGGATCGTGGGTCTGGATGTGATCGGCCTGGTGCCGCAGCCGCACTGCCCGGCAGCCGACTTTCTGGCCGCAAAACTTATTTACCGGGTTTTGAGTATGATATTTTCGCGCTAAGTGTCGTTACGAAATTACCCGCCTCTTCCCACTATCTTCCCAAGGGGAGAGGGTGACAATACATTGAATGCAAGTCCTTAACCGGACATTACGGTTCTTGATCGAGAAAGAGAATTGCAGAATTTACCTATCAAAGGAGATCACAATGAGAGTGACATGTCTTCTTGTTCTTGCCTTTTTGGCCCTTGGCGGCTGTACCCAGGAGACGCAGAATAAATTTGGCAGGGCGGTGCAGAACTGGACGGGAACAAACGGCGTCCTTGAGGTCTATGCCGGCGAAAAACTGGTAAGGCGTTTTTTGAAGATCGACAAACTCACCACGGCCACTGCCACCAATGGCCAAAACGATCGTCCCTATCGTTTTGGCTATGGCATTCTTGATGAAAATTTGAACGGCGTGGCCGATGCCGATGAAAAGAAGGTCTATTTTGAGTTCAGTGATTATTCAACATCATATGTATTCTATGAAGCTCCCAGGTAGTCTGCAGGGAGTCTCTGCCCGTTTTCCGGTTCTTTGTGTACAGGCATATCAAGGAGGGGGTTCTGTTCCTTCTCATCAGGGGCACGGATCATGAAGTCAACCATGCAAAACCGGCTGACCCTTGTCGTTTCCCTGCTCTTCCTGTGTCTGATGGGGGCCACTTCTTTTCTGTTCCTCAGCATGTTCAAGCAGCAGCTCAAGGGAATTATCGCCACTGAGCAGCAATTGCTGCTCGCCGAAGTCGCGGGATCTCTGGAGGACAAGCTGTTCCTGGCCCAGGCCCAGCTTGTTGCGATTTCCCTGCGGGTTACCAGGGAAACCCTCGCCTCGCCAGAGATCGCCCAGCAAGCGCTTGACAACTGCACCGGTCTGCAGGAGGCCTTTGACAACCACATCTTTCTTTTTTCTCCGGAAGGCAGAATCATCGCCGAATCCCCCTTTGTCCCCAATCGCCGGGGGCTGGATTTTTCTTTCCGGCCCTATATTCAAGATACCCTGGCCACCTCTGCCCCAGTGATCTCCGATCCCTATGTCTCTTCACAGCCCCACAAGCACCCGGTGATTATGATGACGGCGCCGGTCTTTGACCAGGAGGGCAAGATCATCGCCATCCTCACCGGCAGTATTGATCTCATGAGGCCCAACATCCTGGGCAAACTCTCGGCAAAGAAGGTCGGCAAGAGCGGCTATTTTTATCTGACCGCGGCCGACAGAACCATGATCATGCATCCGGACGAGAGCAGGATCTTCAAAAAAATCCCTGAGGGAAGAAACCCCCTGCTCGACCGGGCGCTCCAGGGTTTTGAAGGCACCGACGAAAATAACAGCCGTGAGGGGGTGCCCATGCTCACCTCCTTCAAGCGCCTCCGGGTGAAGGACTGGTTCCTGGCTGTTAATTATCCCCAGGCCGAGGCCCTTGCCCCGCTCAACCGCGCTGGCCAGATTCTCCTGATCGGTATACTGGCTATTACCCTGGCGGCCTTTGTGGTCATCCGTTTTTTTAGCCAATACCTGACCAGGTCGCTCCTGGCCTTTACCCAGCATGTGGCGGCGATCGATACCAAAACGGGAGAGGCGCGGCTGTTTCATAGCGGAGCCGAGGACGAAGCCGCCACCCTGACCAAGGCCTTCAACACCATGCTCGAAAAACTCGACCGGCAGCAGGAGGAGTTGCGGCAAAGCGAGGAAATCTACCGCACAGTCACCGAGTTCACAACTGAGTTTATCTTCTGGCGTGGGCCGGACAAAAAAATGATCTTTGTCTCCCACAGCTGCGGCCAGCTCACCGGATATTCCGAGGATGAGTTCCTTGCCGATCCCGGCCTTCTGGATGAGATCTTCCACCTCGAAGACCGGGAACGCTGGAACCATCATGTGCACCCCGTGGATGAGGCAGGCAAGCCGCTAGCCCTGGAGTTCCGGATTATCACCAAGACGGGCCAGGCTCGCTGGGTCAACCATACCTGCACCGAGATTCACGATGAAACCGGCTGTTTTCTGGGATGGCGCGGCGACCTTGTTGATATTACCGAACGCAAGCAGGCCGAGGAGGAGAAGGATAAGCTTGAAATCCAGCTTCAACAGGCCCAAAAGATGGAATCGGTGGGTCGATTGGCGGGCGGCGTGGCCCATGACTTCAATAACATGCTGGGGGTGATCATGGGTTATACGGAACTTGCCCTGCGCCGAGTGGATCCCAGTCAGCCACTGCATGCCTATCTTCGAGAGATCAGCAAGGCGGCTGAACGGTCTGCCAATCTTACCCGGCAACTGCTGGCCTTTGCCCGCAAGCAGACCGTTGCCCCCAGAGAGCTGGACTTGAATGCGACAGTGGCCGGGATGCTCACCATGTTGCAGCGGTTGATCGGCGAGGATGTCAGTCTTATCTGGCGGCCGCAGGAGGACCTGTGGCCGGTCAAGATGGATCCTTCCCAGCTTGATCAGCTTCTGGCCAATCTCTGTATCAATGCCCGGGATGCCATTGATGACGTGGGCACAATCACTATCGAGACTGGCCGCTGCGTCTTTGATGAGGTCTATTGCGCCAATCATCTGGGCTTTACGCCTGGGGAGTATGCGCGTCTTGCCATAAGTGACAATGGTTGTGGCATGGACAAGGAAACACTGGCCCACATCTTTGAACCGTTCTTTACGACCAAGGGTGTCGGCAAAGGTACCGGCCTTGGCTTGGCCACGGTTTACGGCGTTGTCAAGCAGAACAACGGTTTTGTCAATGTCTACAGCGAACCGGGACAGGGAGCGACGTTTACGATCTATCTGCCTCGGCAGGTGGGGAATGGCGTTCAGATCCAGACGGAAAAGCTGAAGGAACCCGCCATGGGTGGTCAGGAGACGATTCTGCTGGTGGAGGACGATTCGGCCATTTTAGACATGACCATGATGATGCTCGAAGGAATGGGCTACGCGGTGCTGGCAGCAAACTCTCCGGACAAGGCCATCCGTCTGGCCAAGGAACACGCCGGAGAGATTTGCCTGCTCATGACGGATGTGATCATGCCCGAGATGAATGGTCGAGACCTGGCCAAGAACCTGTTGTCCTGGTATCCACGTCTTAAATACCTGTTCATGTCGGGTTATACCGCTAATATTATTGCTCAGCATGGCGTGCTCGACGCAGGGGTCTCTTTCATTCAGAAGCCGTTCTCCATACAAGAGCTGGCCGCAACGGTCCGCAAGGTGTTGGACAGTGCATAGGGGCGGATTGCGCCGCTTATTCCCGGTTCCTTGCCGCCAAGAGTGTCGGTGGCCGCGTTTGTCTCATTCCTGACCTGTCTTTCTTCTTTTACTGGCGTTTTCTCCGAGGCGTACGTTCTTGAGTCATTCTCTGTGTCTGCTGATGGCGCTGGCCAATCCGCGCACCTCCCGCATGGTTGCCTGGACGTCGAAACTCAGAATCTTTCTCTCACGCATGACCAGGCGGCCATCAATGATGACGGTATGGACGTCGGCGCCACTGGCGGCATAGACGAGCAGATCCTGATTGTAGCAGGGGGTCAGGTGCGGTTGCCGCATATCGAGAAGGATGAGATCGGCCTTGTAGCCGGGCAGCAGTTGGCCAATGTTGCCCAGTCCCAGCAGGGCGCCGTTGTTTACGGTAGCGCATCTCAGCGCCTGACTGGCCGGGAGGGCAGTGGCGTCAAGGGTATGGACCTTCTGGGTCTTGCTCAGCAAATCCATCTCCCGGAACATATCCAGACCGTTATTGCTGGCGCAGCCGTCGGTGCCCAGGCCCACCCGGATTCCACGTTCGATCATGGCCGATACCGGGGCCATGCCTGATGCCAGTTTCAGATGGCTCTGGGGACAGACCACCACCCCGGCTTCACTCCTGGCGAGCAGGTCAAGATCCTCATCGTCAAGCCAGACGCAGTGGATACATATCGTGTGCGGGTCAAGCAGGCCTAGGGCTGCCAGGTGCCTGATCGGGCTTGTTCCTCGGGGCGTCTGGATCATTCCTTGCTCCTGGCGGCTTTCCGCCACATGGATAAAAAACGGGGTCTGTCTTGTTGTTGCCAGCTCCTTGGCCCGTTGCAGGGTCCGGGCGGAGCAGGTATAGGGGGAATGGGCAAAGATGGCCGGGGTGATGCGGGGATGTCTGCCCTGCCACGTATCGAGAAATTCGGCCACGGTCTCCAGGTTCCGGGACGGGTCGGGCACGCCGGGGGCGGGAAAATCAATGATCCCCTGGGCGGCAACCGCCCGCATTCCTGTATCAACAAAGGCCTGCGCCGCCTGGCCTTCGAAAAAATAGCCATCGGCCACAGTGGTGGTGCCGGCGAGGATCATCTCGGCTGCGGCCAGCTTGGAGCAGTGATAAATCATCTCTTTGTTCACATACCTGGCCTCGGCGGGAAAGATATGTTTGCCCAGCCAGGCGGCAAGTTCCATGTCATCGGCCAGGCCGCGGAAAAGGGTCATGGCGCAGTGATTGTGTCCATTGATCAGCCCCGGTGCCAGCAGCTTGCCCTGGCCATCGATGATTGTTGTCGCCTCGGCAGTTTCTGCTTGCTGTAAATTGGCCGCGGTGCCGATTGCGGTGATGGTGTTACCTTTAGTCCGCAGCCAGCCATTGGCGAGGAGAGGGATGTCGGGCGCGGTGAGCAGGGTACAGTTGTGGATAAGGATGGAGTCCGGCATTATGTTGGGCATGGCAAGGGGAAGAGGGCTTGTGGTTAAAAAGAGGGGCATTTTCCCTGGTTGCAGGGTATAATACTTGTTTTAAGATTTTTTGTAACTATCTGGCTGTCGCAAAATGACGTCATCAGCTGGATGGCAAAAACGGCCATAAGGAGCTGTAATGAAATGGTCTGGAAGGTAATGGTTATTTCGTAGCGGTTCCTACATCTTTTCAAGATTGAAGAGGCAAGAGTTCATCCTATTCTTCAATCCTTCCTCAGGAGTTTTTTTATGGGCTTTCGTTGTGGCATTGTTGGCTTGCCAAATGTTGGAAAATCAACAATTTTTAACGCGTTGACCGCGGCTGGTATTGAGGCGGCCAATTATCCTTTCTGTACCATTGAACCCAATGTGGGGATTGTGGCCATGCCGGATTCCCGACTGGATGCCCTGGCAACTCTTGCCAGAACTAAAGTCAAGATCGGGACCCAGATGGAGTTTGTCGAT
>JANMTN010000253.1:0-3143 GCA_031390685.1 Desulfobulbaceae bacterium | reverse complement strand
TTTGCAGTCCTGGCGGTAGGGTGAGGAGTTGATCTTTGCCCAGGGTAAATCCGGGACTGGTGGTGACGTGGCAGGGGAGGCACTCCAGGTTGCGCGCCTGGCCTTGTCTCAGCAGGGTCTGATAGGCCGTGGCATGGCTCGTTGTCTGCCAGAATTTGGTTTGCACTGGATGGCAACCCTTGCAGCCATTGGGACCGAGAAAGGGGAGCGTCTCACTTTTACTGGTCTTATTCTGGTGCAGGCTATTGATCTGCTGCTTGATCTCAGTGACTATAGCCCCGATCTTAGGGGCTTCGGCCATGGATTTCTGCAAGGTCTGATAGGCCCTGGCATGGCGTGTTGTCTGCCAGAATTTGGTTTGCGCTGGATGGCAACTCTTGCAGCCATCGGGACCAAGAAAGGGGAGCGTCTCGCCTTTACTGGTCTTATTCTGGTGCAGGGTCTTGATCTGCTGCTTGATTTCGGCGACTATAGTCTTTATCTCAAGGGCTTCGGTCATGGATTGCTGCAGGGCCAGGAAGGTATGGCTGAAACTGCAGGGTGCTGTCTGTCCGCCTGCTGGACCAGGGGTCAGGGGTTGCTCCAGGGTCTTGATCTGCTGTTCCACTGTTTTTCTGTCCTTTTCAACCAGCTTGATCTTGTCGATGTACTCCGGTTGCTGAAGATCTGTTCGCTGGCGCATCCGCTGGATCTGCCAGTCAAGAGCGCCCAGCCTGTTGCGCAGACCGGTCAGTTCTTCTTCTCTTGCCATTCCCCACCGGCCGCTTTTATTCCAGTCAATCGTGAGGATCCCTTGATATTTTCCCTGACGATCGGTCTGGGTGATCAGGGTATTGTTGACTTGCTGCGGGTTCATGTTGCCACTGCCCAGATCAGCAGCCAGGATGAGGTGGAGAGCCGGGAATTGCAGGGCTATCTCCTGATTTTCGGCAGGAGACAGGCTGGAGAGCAGGATCAGGATGTCACATTGGCGGGTGGTTTTTTTAATCAGGGCGGGAAGCACTGTCCGCCAGTCGGCGAGGGTGACGCCTGCGGGCAGGGAAGAAACAGCACCAGTCAGACCAATGATTCCGGCTTTTATCTTCCCGATTTTTTTGATCCGCACCGGCTGAAACAGTGGCCGGCCATCCTTGTCCAGAAGATTGGCGGACAGCCAGGGAAATCCCTGTTGCTGACTGGCTTTCAGCAAGGCAAGCCCTGCCGCCAGATCCAGGGGGGCGACCGCGACAGCGTCCACCTGCATTGTGGTATAGATTTTGATGATGCCTTCAGCGGTCAGTTGTTCCTGGGATGGCCCGCCTGGTATCTGTGCTTGTTTGAAGAGCAGATTGCCGGAGTCCACAAAGAGATACTGCTTGTGTTGCTCGGAGGAGATTTTCTTGATCTGGAATGCTTTTCTGGACAGCCCGCCCAGTTGATTGGAGTGTCAGCCACAGGGTTCGGTCTCTCCCTGGATATTGTTTGAGTAAAAGAGGAGGAAGGATTCCGTGGCAGCGGCGTGAAGTTTTGTCGATGTCATGAATGTTAGCAAGATCATGATGAGCGCAGCGGAAAATATGACATTTTTCACGGTTCTATTGGTGTGGAAAGGGGAATTATCTTTTGGGTCCATCGTGTTCCTGTTTTCGCTGTTGAAGTATCTGGCGCCATTTGTTGAGTCTGTCTTTGATTATCGCTTCATAGCCTCTGGTGGTGGGCGTGTAAAAAAGGGTGCCTGCCAGCTCTGACGGCAGATGATTCTGTTCCACCAGGGCCTGCGTCTCATTGTGGGCATACTGATAACCCTTGCCATAGCCCAGTTTTTTCATAAGACTGGTTGCGGCATTGCGCAGGTGCATGGGCACGGGCAGGGAGCCGGTCCGGGTTATATGGTGACGAAGATCCGATTCCGCCGTGTACAGGGCATTGCTTTTGGGGGCCGTGGCGAGATAGACCACGGCCTGGGCCAGGGCCAGTGTCCCTTCCGGGAGGCCAAGGGTCTGGAAGGCCTGCTGGCAGATGATGGTCTGGCTGAGGGCCTGCGGGTCAGCGACGCCAATATCCTCTGAGGCGAAGCGGACCAGGCGGCGCAGGATATAAAGAGGTTCCTCTCCCGCCTCAAGCATCCGGTACAGCCAGTAGAGGGCGCCGTCCGGGTCGGAGTCGCGCAGGCTCTTGTGCAGGGCCGAGATCAGATTGTAATGTTCTTCGCCGTCCTTGTCGTAGCGCAGGGATTTATGCTGTCCCGCCTCTTCGATGTCGTCGGTGGTGATGGCTGGTCCTTCTGTGTCCGGCGTATTGTGAAAACGGTGCAGGGCCAGGGTTGCCGCGATTTCCAGGATATTGAGCCCCATCCTGGCGTCACCGTCGGCCAGGCTGATCAGTTGGGCCAGAGAGTCATCGGGGCAACGGAGTTGATAGTGTCCCAGGCCATTTTCAGGATCAGTGAGGGCGCGAAGGAAGATGGTCTGCAGGTGTTCCCGGGCAAGGGCATGGAGGACAAGGACCCGGCAACGGGAGAGCAGGGGGGCGGTGACGTGAAAAGAGGGATTCTCGGTGGTGGCGCCAATAAGGGTAAAGAGGCCGGATTCCACATGGGGGAGAAAGGCATCCTGCTGGCTTTTATTGAAGCGGTGGATCTCGTCAATGAAAAAAACGGTGGCCCTGTTTTCGGTTGCGCGGAGGCGCTCGGCCTGTTCCACAACCTGCCGGACTTCTTTCACCCCTGAGAGGACGGCTGAAAAAAAGACAAAATTGGCAGAGGTGGATTCCGCCAGTATCTTGGCAAGTGTTGTCTTGCCGGTGCCCGGCGGCCCCCAGAGGATCAGGGACGGGAGTGCCCCGGCGCTGATTACGGTACTCAGCATCTTTCCAGGCCCGAGAAGGGTCTCCTGGCCGGCGAACTCGTCAAGGGTGCGGGGCCGCATCCGTTCAGCCAGGGGGGATGAATTATGGAGTGGGGATTTGTCGGCGGTTTTTTCCGGGGCCATCATCCCTGCTCCTGTTGATTATTCTGGCTGCTCTCTCTGATCAGGGACAGGGCGTGATGCAGGGCCGCAAGGTTCTTGCAGTCATAGATCATTTTCCGGTAGCGGGCGCTCTCGGGCAACCCTTTGAAATAACGGCCAAGATGATTTTTGATGCAGCCCGGCATGTTCCCTGGC
>JANMTN010000203.1:0-6957 GCA_031390685.1 Desulfobulbaceae bacterium | reverse complement strand
GCATTACTTGAGATATCAACCAAGATTCATGGTCATATCTGCGCCGGTCAGGTGATCGGGGTGCGGATGTCGATGATCGGCCTTGAGGCCATTGGCATTCAGGATCCCAAGGGACTGGACCGCAAAAAGCTCTACGTCCTGGTTGAGATTGATCGCTGCGCCACCGATGCCATCCAGTCGGTCACCGGATGCAGCCTCGGCAAACGATCGATGCGCTGGGTAGATTACGGGATCATGGCTGCCACCTTTGTCAATCTGGACACGGGCCGCGCGGTGCGCATTGTTGCCCGTGAAGAATCGCGGGAACTCTCAAAAAAATATTGCCCGGAAATCGAAAACAAATACGCGCGGCAACTCGATGCCTACCGGGTCATGCCCCAGGAAGAACTCTTCACCATGGAGGAAGTAACCGTGACCATCCCTGAACAGGACATGCCGGGGCGTCCTCTGAAACGGGTCCAGTGTCAGTCCTGCGGCGACTGGGTTCAGGACTGCCGTGATGTCGAGCAGGATGGCAAACTGCTGTGCCGGGGCTGCGCCCATGGCAAATATTATACCAGGACAGGAATGAAGAAATAAGGACTTCCCATGATAACACTCCTTGACTACGGCGCCGGCAATGTCCGCAGCGTCAGAAACGCCATTACCCGGCTCGGCCATACTGTTCGTGATGTGCAGGGCCCTCAGGATATCCTTTCCGCCGAGAAACTGATCTTTCCAGGGGTCGGCAGCTTCGGATCGGTGATGCAACGCCTGCATCGTGATGGTCTGGTAGAGCCCCTTATTGAGCGGATCCGCCTCAACAAACCCTTTCTCGGCATCTGTGTCGCCCTGCAGGCCCTGTTTGCCGGCAGCGAAGAATCACCGGGCGTGGCCGGTCTTGCCATCCTGCCCGGCCAGGTCAAACGGTTCACAACCCGCGATCTGTCTGTGCCCCAGATTGGCTGGAACGGGATTGTCCTCCATAAGGAATCGCCCATCCTCAAAGACTATCATAATCAGAAGCTCTATTTTGTCCACTCCTACCGGGCGTCAGTCGCTGATGTGGGGCCGGACTGGCTGCTGGCCACCACCGATTACGGCGAATCCTTTGTCAGTGGCATGGAACGGGGCAATGTCACCGCCTTTCAATTCCATCCCGAGAAAAGCGGCGAGGCCGGACTGGGTATTCTGAAGAATTACCTGGAGTTGCAGGGAAGGGAAGCCATTACCGTGCGCCCTGCCCTGCCGACCAAGGATAAGAAAACACATATCGCCAAACGGATTATTGCCTGCCTCGATGTGCGCACCAATGATTCAGGCGACCTGGTGGTAACCAAGGGTGATCAGTACGACGTGCGCACCGAAGGCGAGGTTCGTAATCTGGGCAAACCGGTTGAGCTCGCCCGCCGCTACTATGAAGAGGGCGCCGATGAAATCACCTTTCTCAACATCACCGGCTTCCGGGACTTTCCCATGCAGGATCAACCCATGCTTGAGGTACTGCGGCGGACCTCTGAGAATGTCTTTGTCCCGCTGACCATCGGCGGCGGCATCCGGGAGTTTACCGATGGCGACGGCAGGCACTATTCGGCACTCGATGTGGCCGCCGAATATTTTCGTTCCGGGGCGGACAAGATCTCCATCGGCAGTGACGCCGTCTATGCAGTGGAAGAATTTCTGCAAACGGGCAAGAGAAGCGGCAAGAGCGCCATTGAGCAGATCTCTTTTGTTTATGGCGCCCAGGCAGTGGTGATCTCCGTTGATCCCCGGCGGGTCTATGTCCATGCCCCGGAAGATACGACCCATAACACCATCCAGACCGCAATCCCCGGGCCGCAGGGAGAAAGGTACTGCTGGTACCAGTGCACCGTCAAAGGCGGCAGGGAAGGACGAGATATCGACGCGCGGCAACTGGTCCAGACCTGTGAACTGCTGGGGGCAGGCGAGATCCTCCTCAACTGTATTGACAGAGATGGGACCAACAGCGGTTTTGATCATGAACTGATCAGGCAGGTGCGAGAGGCGGTGTCCATTCCGGTGATTGCCTCATCAGGCGCCGGATCGGCCCAGCATTTTGTCGATGTCTTTAAGGAGACTGATGTCGAGGCGGCGCTCGCAGCCGGCATATTTCACCGCCGCGAAGTGCCGGTCAGTGAGGTCAAAGAGGCTATGCGCAGGAATAACATCGAGACCAGGTGACCAGGTCACTGACACTCAACTCAGGTTATCATGATCCTCGCTGGAAACCACCCGGTTACGGCCTTGGTGCTTTGCCTGATACAGGGCGTGATCGGCACGTTCCAATATCCCGGGGGCAGTATCCAATTCACCGGAAAACCGATACCCGGCCACCCCGATGCTGACGGTGACATAAATGGCCGGCCGGTCTTTCTCTTGATCCGGCTCTACCAGCATCGTCTCTTTAACTTTCCGCCGTATCCGCTGGGCCAGTTCAACCGCATTCGCCACTCGGGTATTGGGCAGGATTACCAGAATCTCCTCCCCTCCATAGCGGATCACAACATCCAGTTCACGTACGGAATTGACAAGCACAATGGCAAGTTTTTTCAAGACCATGTCACCAATCTGGTGGCCGTAGGTATCGTTGACCTTCTTGAAGAAATCAATATCAAGGAGAAAGATGGAGAATGGCAGTTCATATCTCCTGGCCCGCTGGAGTTCTTCCAAAAGCCTGCGATCGAGATATCGACGATTGTAAATCCCCATTAACGGATCAGTAACAGTCTCCCGCTCAAGGAAAAAAATCCGCCGCAGATCGAGGGCCGTTGTCAAAGAGAGAGAACAGACCATAAAGACAAAGGTGGCTCCGCCCAAAAATATCCCAGGGACAACAAGATCGGCAATGGAATTGATGATCTCTGGGCCATGAAGCAAGGCGTACAGAATATAGCCTGAGATAAACAAGAAGATAAAGCTGAGCAGCGTTTTCCACCGGGTCCGGACATTTCCCGCAGGCAACTGCTGAATAATCGCCCTGACCGGGGCAAGGGACATACCCAGAAGGATTATGCCCCCAAATATCAGCCCGACTGCAATCAAAAAATAGTTATTCAGCATCTTCCTTTTTATCCTCTTGAAAGCTTGACATATTCACCCTTCTTCCATCCTGGGTCATAATCATGATAAAAAAAATTAGGGGTACAGAAAGCAGAAAACATAAAAAAACGTGTCAAGTTCCCAATCACTCTGTCTCATTTTTTACAGTTACAACAGGCTTTTCTGCACCAATTCGTACACCCCAGCCGACAGACCCTGCTGCCCGGCAATCCTGGCCATCTGTTCCCGCATCAACTGCTGTCTGCTTGTATCATAGCGTTTCCAGCTTGTAAAGGGAGTCATTAATCTGGAGGCAATCTGCGGATTGATGGGATCAAGGGTGAGGATCTGCCCGGCCAGAAAGGCATACCCGGAGCCGGATGCTGCATGAAAACGCACATGATTGCCCGTACCGAAAGCGCCAATCAGGGCCCGCACCTTATTGGGATTATTGAGGGAAAAGGCAGGATGCGTCAGCAGATATTTCACGGTCTCCAGGGTATCCTCAAGACTTGAGGTGGCCTGCAGGGTCAGCCACTTATCAACCACCAGGGGCTCACCCTGCCACTGCCGGTAAAAATCATCCAAGGCTTCCTGGCGCTCTGGCACCCCACAGTTGGCAAGGGCACTCAGGGCGGCCATCACATCGGTCATATTGGCCTTTTGCTCATACTGTTTCACCGCCAGACCCAGATAATCTGCGAGCAGGGGATCCATGGCCACCAGATAGGAAAGACATATATTTTTCAGGCTTCTGCGTCCCATGGCCTCGGGAGTCAAGGCATAACCGCCGACCTCCCTGTTCTCTTCATAGACCTGATGAAGATCCTGGCTGAGCTGCCGGGCCAGTTCACTCCTGACAAACTGCCGGGCCAGATACAGATTGTCCGGATCAATAACCTCCATCTGCAGCGCCAGTGTGGTTTCAGCAGGCAGGGTCAGGGCCTGGGCCAGTAAGGCCTTGTCGCCGTCCCGTTGCTGCAGATTCAGACGCAGGGCCTCAATAAACAGGGGATCAAGGACAGGAGTGCCACCCTGCTGCAAGGTGTTGACGCATTCAAGGATAATAGATTCACTGAGCCGGTTGGCGGCATCCCAGCGATTGAACAGGTCACGGTCATGGGCCATGAGAAAGGCCAGCTCCTCCCGCCCCTGAAACGGCTCCACCGTGACCGGGGCCGAGAAACCGCGCAGAAAGGAGAGCACCGGCCTTTCGGCAAGACCTGAAAAGCTGAAGGACTGCTGTTCCTCCCGCAACTGCAGCAGGGTTTCCGGCCCCTCCATGTCGTTACCCCGGCCATCAAGGAGGCCGATATTGACGGGGAGATGAAAAGGTTGTTTCACCTCCTGCCCAGGTGTTGGTCCACAGCTCTGCTGAACCGTCAGGGTGTACCTTCCATCTTCCCCATCCCAGGATTCAGAGACACGCAGAAGCGGGGTTCCGGCCTGGCTGTACCAGAGCTTGAACTGTTCCAGGTCAACCCCGGAGGCATCGCTCATGGCCGCCACAAAATCATCACAGGTCACGGCCTGGCCGTCGTGTCTGGCAAAATAGAGATCCATGCCCCGGCGGAACCCTTGCGCGCCAAGCAGGGTATGCATCATGCGGATCACCTCCGCCCCTTTGCAATAGACCGTAACCGTGTAAAAATTATTGATCTCCACGTAGGAATCGGGCCGCACCGGATGGGCCATGGGGCCGCTGTCCTCCTTGAACTGAAAGGTGCGCAGGACCCGGACATCGCCAATACGCTGTACGGGTCGCGAATTCATATCCGCCGAAAACTGCTGATCCCTGAACACGGTGAGCCCTTCCTTCAGACTGAGCTGAAACCAGTCACGGCAGGTGACCCGGTTTCCCGTCCAGTTATGGAAATACTCATGGGCAATGACCCCTTCAACAGCCAGATAATCCTGATCAGTCGCCGTTTCCGGACTGACGAGGGCATATTTGGAATTAAAGATATTCAGGCCCTTGTTTTCCATGGCCCCCATATTGAAATCATCAACGACCACGACCATATGGCGGTCCAGATCATACTCCAGACCAAAGACCTCTTCATCCCAGCGCATGGCCTTGTGCAGGGACTGCATGGCGTGACTGCATTTCTCCAGGTTCCGGGCCTCGACATAGATCTGCAGGAGAACAGTCCGTCCTGATCTGGTGACAAAAATATCCTCAAGACAGACTAGAACCCCTGCCACCAAGGCAAAGAGATAACAGGGCTTAGGGAAAGGGTCCTGCCACACCGCGTAATGTCTGCCACTATCCAAAATGCCATTCTCCACCAGATTGCCGTTGGAAAGCAGGACCGGGCAGGCTCGCGCGTCCGCCTCAATCCGGGTGATGAACCTGGCCATCACATCGGGCCGATCCTGGTAATAGGTGATCTTGCGAAACCCTTCCGCTTCGCACTGGGTACAGTAGTTGCCGCTGGAACGGTACAACCCGTGGAGCTCGGTATTGCGATCCGGGAAGATGCGGGTCGTGATCTCCAGAACAAAGGTGTCCGGGACGGTATGGAGAGTAAGCCCGGCATCCGTCAGCGCATACTCATGGGCCGCAAGCGGTCTGCAATCAAGGGTGATGGCCACAAGCTCCAGCTCCTGACCATTCAGAAGCAGAGGCCTCTGTCCCGCAGTCTGCTCAGGGTTGCGCCTGAAATGAGACCTGGCCGTGACCAGGGTTTCATTCGGGTATAGTTGAAAGGTCAGGGCAATCTCATCGGTGAGATAGCCGGGAGCGCTATAATCCTGCCGGTACAAAGTCGGCGGTGCCTGCTGGGTCATTGGTTCCTCTTATTTTTATGCTGCGCCAATCATCAAGCATCCGAACCTTGGCGGTTGACAGCTATTTTAGAAGCCGTTATAAAAAGAGCAAAGCTTTTCTTGTTCTTTTTATTTACGGCTTCTTATGCCGCTTCAAATAAACAGCCAATCTGTTCCGGCTGATTATTTGAGTGGCGCCTGGCAAATAACATATTATTTTTTACAGCGGCTCAGCGGCTCAGCGGCTCAGCGCTTCATTTGAGTAGCTCCATCCACCATAACAAATTTAAGGGAAATTGTCCCCATGATCACCATCAACGAAAATTACCTCAAGCTCCAGACCTCCTATCTGTTTTCAAATATCGCCAAACAAGTGACCGCCTTTCAGCAGGCCTATCCTGAAAAAGATATTATCAGACTGGGGATCGGCGATGTGACCCGCGCCCTGCCGGCGGCCTGCATTGCCGCCTTTCACCGGGCCGTAGATGAGATGGGGACTGATGCCAGCTTCCGCGGCTATGGCCCGGAACAGGGGTATGGTTTCCTGCGTGAGGCCATTGCCAAACATGACTTCCAGGCCCGTGGCGCCGATATATCAGCCGATGAGATCTTTATCAGTGACGGGGCCAAATGCGATACCGGCAATATCCAGGAGCTCTTCACCCAGGATATCAAGGTGGCCATCCCCGACCCGGTGTATCCGGTCTATCTGGATACCAATGTCATGGCCGGACGCACCGGGAACTTTATAGATGGCAGGTATCAGGGTCTGGTCTATCTGGACTCCACCAAGGCCAACAATTTTGTGCCGGCCCTGCCCTCTGAAGACGTGGACCTGATCTATCTCTGCTTTCCAAATAATCCCACAGGATCAACAATTACCAAGGAAGAGTTAAGTTTATGGGTGAAGTACGCCAAGGAGAAAAAGGCCCTGATCCTCTTTGACGCCGCCTACGAGGCCTTCATCCGCGACGAGTCCCTGCCCCACTCCATCTACGAAATCGCCGGGGCCAGGGAAGTGGCCATTGAGTTCCGTTCTTTCTCCAAGGGCGCCGGTTTCACCGGCACCCGCTGCGCCTACACCGTAGTGCCCAAAGAATGCGCCGCCTTTGACTCCCTGGGCAACCGCCAGTTGCTCCATCCCCTGTG
>JANMTN010000176.1:0-9612 GCA_031390685.1 Desulfobulbaceae bacterium | reverse complement strand
GCAGCAGGCCATCGCCGTGCTCTGGATCCCGCAGAATTTTTCACGCGACCTTGAACGCGGGCAGGCAGCTCAGGTCAGCTTCATCCTTGATGGACGCAAAACAAATGCAGCCCAGATCGTCCAAGGATATGCAGGACGTATCCTCGAAAGCTATCGGGCCAAACGAGCGGGCAAGGGTCAGCAATCCGGCATAAATATAGTGGCGCGCAACTGGTTCAATCCCAACCTCGATTTCCGCTGGTACACCGTGCCCAGCCTGGTCTGTATCCTGACCACGGTCATCGGCATGATCGTCACCGGGTTGTCCGTGGCCAGGGAACGGGAGATGGGCACCTTTGAGCAGTTGCTGGTTTCTCCCCTCCACCCCCTGGAGATCCTGGTCGGCAAGGCACTCCCGGCCCTTCTGGTGGCCATGCTCGAAGGGGCCTTGATCGTAGTGATCGGCGTATTTTTATTGCAGGTGCCCTTTAACGGCTCCCTGCCTCTGCTGTTTGCCAGCATGGGTGTCTTCCTGCTGGCCATCATCGGGGTCGGCCTGTTCGTCTCCTCCCTGTCCATGACCCAGCAGCAGGCAGTTCTGGGTTCCTTCATGTTTCTGGTTCCAGCCACCATTCTTTCCGGTTTCGCCAGTCCCATAGAAAACATGCCGCACTGGCTGCAGACCATCTCCTACGCCAACCCCCTGCGCTACTTCATGGCCATTGCCCGCGGGATCTTTCTGAAAGACGTACCGGCAACCGTTGTCTGGGCCCAGACCTGGCCCATGGCCATCATTGCCTGCGTGACCCTTTCCATGGCGACCTGGCTGTTCAAAAAACGGATGGAGTAAAAATGGTCCCTTCGTTTATGTACTTTTTTCATTTATCATGCTATCTCTCTTTTTAGCAAATCAATCTCCACAAGTTTTCGGCAATACCGCCAAGCAACCCTTACCGCGCGACAAATCACCATGAGTTTTCCAAAAGTCCTGTTCAAGGTCACTGAAAATGACAAATGCCCGCTCTTTAACTTCGGGGACACCTTCAGCGTGACCGGTATCACCATTCCCATGACCAACGATGAGGAAAACACCCTTTTCAGCACGGTCATCATCACCTCCCCGCTCGAAAAGGAAAGATGCAAGATCCTGAGCAGTGACTTGACCAAGATCCTCATCCAGTACGAACGGGCGGAGAAGATCCCGGTCTGCCTGGTCACCTGTAGTGGCTGCACCGGCTCGCTCCGCCTGGAACACTGCCAGGAGGACAGTCTGGAGGAGCTGGAATTCGACGATGAGTCCAACCCCGCTGAGTTGGACTCCATATTGCACCTGCTCAGTGATTTTCCCTTCTTCAAAAGCATCAATGAAAAAGATATTAAAAAGGTGACACAACATTTCAAGATTAACAAGTACAAGGCCGGTGACATTGTCATCCGCATGGGAAGCCCTGGCGGCAATTTTTTCATCATCGTCAAAGGAAGTGTCAATGTGATCAACAAGGTGGGTATCTCCATCTCCACCTTGAAACAGGGTGATGTCTTTGGCGAGATGAGCCTGATCTGTAACGATCCCGTCAGCGCCACCATCCAGGTCTGCGAACCAGCCGTCATCCTGTACGTCGACCGGAAAAACTTCCTGAAAATTCTCGATCAACATCCCGCCATTCAGCTCTACTTCACCCGCCTGATGGCAAAACGTCTCAGCAAGTCCAACATGATTCGGTCCAAGGATCTCATCTCGGGGATGATCGGCAACCTTGCCGAAATCCCGCCCGAGGCCCTTTTCCAGATCCTCAACATGAACCAGAAGACCGGAATCCTGACCATCACCGAACTTTCTAAAGGCAAGGCTCGTTTCTCCTTCCGGCAGGGATCCCTCATCAAGGCCCAGTATGCCGATATTAACGGCGAAGGGGCGTTTTACGAAATTCTTAAAGAACCGGAAGGGCGATTCCGCTTTACTCCCGGCATTCCGACTGAGGAGTTCGAGATTTCTGAAATTGGTTATTTCATGAAGCTGCTCATGGAGGGAATGCGCCGCCTGGATGAAGGGCGCAGTCAAAATGTCAACTGACAAGGTTTCCCCCAAAGAGTGATGCGAACCGAGGAGACAGAGCATCCATATAATCAATCCCCTCTGTAAATTTCTTAAGTTGGTGATATTGATTTTCAATTGACAAGCAACAGGAGGGTATGCTCCTGTCACTGATATCAGCAAACGTTAATCGCTATCCCAGATAATCAAGAAGAACATCGCCAGAAAAACAGGGCGGATTCAACTTCGAAGTGCAACTTCCAATGGTGATGCACTAGAGCGCGTCGTCTTACAAAAAATACCTCAAACGGGGTTTTGAATCCCAAGATTGTACGAGGCCGATGATTAAGGCTATTGACGCCGATTGCACCAGTGCTTCGATCACTTTATCAAAGCTCGAACCTTGGGGAAATACTGCCTAAGCCATTTCCGCTTACTCTTACCTCCGGGTTGTTCGCTACATGTCCATGCTCGCCCCGAAAAAAGAAACCACGGCAGGTCTTGCCATGTCTCCCGGCCTGACCGCCGCCTTGACACTGGCCATGCTGATGATCATAGTTATAGGCGTAGTGCCCGGCTGGCTTCTGAACCTGACTGGAAGGTCGCTGCTGGGATTCGGTTATTGAGCTTCGGATAGACACCGATTGCGGACAATCCGCAGGGCGGCAGAGGAACCTTCTTCAATGCCTGGGGGGTTTCGGCGACGCACTAAATGACAAATATCAAAAGGAAACGATACAATTATGGAAACTGCGCAGACTCAGATGATACCTTATGTCGAAAGAATTCTTCTCGCCACCGATTGCTCGGAGTTCAGTGAAGGCGCTGTGCAGGAAGCTATTTTCTTCGCCCAGGCCTGCGGCGCTGCGCTGACGATTCTGCATGTCATTGAGGATAATCCTGAATTTTCCACCATCGGCCATGCGACAGTCAGGGAGATGGAAACCTCGGCCAGGGACCATCTTGAAAAAATCCACACGATGGCCACGAACGAAGGGATCAAGGCGGAAATCGTGATCAGTCATTCCGACAGCCCGGAGTTGATTATCCTCGAAGAGGTCCTCAAGAGAAAAATAGACATCGTCATAACGGGACGCCGGGGGCGAAGAGGCCTCAAGAAGATCCTGATGGGAGTAGTGACGGAAAAGGTCGCCGCCATGGTGCCCTGCAAAACCCTCATCGTTCCCAAGGATGTTGTTATTGAGGGTGATGGCGTCCTTCTCGCCACCGATGGCTCATCGTACAGCGAAAATGCGGAAAGAGAGGCCATCAACATGGTGTCGCGCTGCGATTACCTGAAATATATCTGCGTATTGTCCGCGGCGGACGGCGAAGCAGATCTTGACGAGGCCACACAACGCGTCCAGCGCATCGGCAAAAGTATCCGGGAAAAGAACAAAAAGATCGTCATCGAAACCGTGGCGGAAATCGCCCAGCCCTGTGACCTGATCGTGCGCAAGGCACGGGAAAAAAAGGTCGATGTGATTATCCTGGGTTCCCACAGCAGAACGGGCCTTAAGCGACTGCTGATGGGCAGCGTGAGCGCCCAGCTGATCGCCACCTCGCCCTGCTCCGTGCTGATCACCAAATAATTCCGTTTCTAACTCAAGATGGAAATACGAAGACCGCGCGGGTAAACATGTGTCCTCAGGGGTATCATACCTCTCTATTTTCGGATGCAGACTGAGAAATGCAGGATTCAGGTACTACATTAACCTGGGCCGGTGCCCGCTGCACAGTGCGGTGATACTCCACGGCCGGCCAGCCAAAGGCCATGGCGTAGCCCAGCAGATGCTGTTCCGGGATGCCGATCCTCCCTGCCAGATCGGGGCAGAGGGAGAGCGCCATCATGAACATGCCGTCCCAGACCGTGCCGAGACCATGAGCATGGGCAATCATCTGGAAGGTGGTGAGGGCGATCAGGGTGTCCTGGACCGGACAGGGGGAGGCCTTGGGGGCGCTGGTGATGAGCAGATGGGGCGCGCCCCGGAAGATGATATCCCTGCCCTCCTCCAGCCAGAGCTTGACGGCCCCGCCCATGTACTGGCCGACAAAGCCATCCGGCAGCCCGCCACTCTCCTTGAGCCTCACCAGCCGTTCCATGACCTCCTGGCGCAGCGCATTCATGACCGCGCGCTCTTTGACCACGGTAAACAGCACGCCCTGGGCATTGACGCCGGTGGGGGCATGGCCGGCAGTGTCCAGGAGCTCGTCGATCAGGCCGGCGGTTACCTCCTCGTCGCGGTAACGTCGCACGGACCGGCGGCCCTTGATCAGGGCCGTCATCTGGGCAGCGGTGGGAAAAGTCCCTGCCAGGGCCTGGCTCTCATCCGGGTTTTTGCCAAGAATCGATATGGCAGCCGTCGGGCAGACGGCCAGGCAGTGCTGGCACCGGAAGCAGCCACCCTCCTCATTGAATTTGGGGGTGCCATCCATGGTAATGACCCCGGCCGGGCAATCCAACGCACACTCTCCACACTCGATACAACGCTCCTCATCAACCTGAAAGTTGAACATTGACTTTTCCATGGCACTACTCCTTTTCTATGAGGGGTTTCAGAACTCTCCCTGTTTCCAGGATGAACCACTTTCTATTGAACGCAGCCAAAGGACGAACGCAGGGGTCGGCACTCCTTGCCTTCATCTGGCCATCCTGAGAAACAGATGGAGAATCCGACACCAACATCGAGAGCGCATCAACTCTGCGGATCTCTGCTGAAAAGCAGCAAAATCATGAACAGGAAAGGTCCAATGACACTTATTGGAAGAATAGCATGGTTGATTACCGGAGTACAAGGAGAGCGGACTGAAAACGTGTGCGGCGTGGATAAAAAATCAATGATTGCCTCGGTGCATTGCGATTGCGGAGCGAGAAGGCCCCGCAGCGACATTGCACACTTTGTAAATACAATTGACAAAGTGTGCAAACCTGATAGAGTTTTACCATGATCAAACGAACCGCTCACGATACCATCATGCGTCTTGCCAAAGGGTTTCCGGTTGTCGCCATTACCGGTCCGCGCCAATCGGGCAAAACTACTCTTGCCAGGAGCGCATTCCCCGACAAACCGTACTTGACCCTGGAAGACCCGGATACGCGGCTGCTGGCCGAAAGCGATCCGCGCGGACTCCTCTCCGGTTATCCCGACGGACTGATTCTCGACGAGGCACAGCGTTCTCCGCAAATTTTCTCCTACCTGCAATCTTTTGTGGATGATCATCTGGTTCCGGGAAAATATGTCCTGACCGGTTCCCAGCAGTTCGGTCTCATGTCTGGAATTACCCAGTCTCTGGCCGGTCGGGTGGGGATGATCCAACTGCTCCCCTTTGCCATGGACGAACTGAGATCTGCCGACAAGCTGCCGGATACTGTCAACCGGCTCATGTGGTATGGAATGTACCCACCCTTCTACGATCGTGACCTGACCCCGGCGGACTGGTTTCCGGCCTACGTCAATACCTACATCGAACGGGACGTACGTCAGCTCATCAATATTCGCGACCTTTCCGCCTTCCAGCGTTTCATCAAGATGTGCGCGGCCCGTACCGGACAATTACTCAATCTTTCGTCCCTGGCCTCGGATTGCGGTATTTCGCACAACACGGCTGCGGCCTGGATCTCGGTACTGGAGGCGAGCTATATCATCTTTCTGCTGCGCCCTCACTTCAGCAATTTCAACAAGCGGATGGTCAAAGCTCCCAAACTCTATTTTATTGATACCGGCCTGGCCGCATGGCTGCTGGGGATTCGGGAACAAGAGCAGCTGACCTTCCATGCCCAGCGGGGACCACTGTTTGAGAATCTGGTGATAACAGAATTTCTGAAGGGAAGGTTTAACAGGGGAGAACAGGCTGACATCTATTTCTGGCGTGACAGTAAAGGGCTGGAGGTGGATCTGTTGCTCGATGACGGCAGCAGCCTGAAACCGGTCGAGATAAAGTCCGGCCAGACGATTGTCCCGGATTTTATGACATCGATCAAGAAATGGTGCGAGCTGTCAGGACTCCCGAATCGTCCGGCATGGCTGGTGTATGGTGGCACGAAGGGACATACCAACGGCAATATCTCTATCGTCCCATGGAGCGAGCTGGCAACTTTGGCAACTCTATAATTCTCAGCTGGAAAGAACCGGGACTGGAAATATCAACAACGTCCCTTGAGTCTTCCCAGAGGGATATTGTTTTATCGCCCCTTCTCCATTCTTCTTGAGAATTACCCCTCTTGCTGGTACACAATAGCCGGGCAAAGAATGGAGCTAAGTCTCGAAGGATTTTCTACACCTGCGGCAGCAGATGCTTCGGGCAAACGATTGGTTCAAGCACTGTTATGGCTATCAATAGCTGAAATCAAATAACTAAAACAGAAAATGGATATTCCCTGTTCCTTTATTTTGTCCTGACGTGACTTGCGGTGACTTGAATTTTATTAAAATGAAGAAAAAAGGTCTGTACTCGGCAATCATCTCCGCAATTCTGTTCGGCTTGTCTCCGGTCGCCTGCAAAGCTATCGTGGGACAGATGCCGTCGTCACTTCTCGCCGGGCTTCTCTACCTGGGATCGGGTCTGGGCTTGACAGGGGTGGTTCTCCGTCAAAAGCTTCCTGTTTATGACATTCTCAAGTCTCTTTCTGGGCGGCAGCAAGTCAATCTTACCGGCGCGATTCTATCCGGAGGCGTGGCAGCTCCCCTCTTCCTGGCGTACAGCATCCGCTCTGGAACGGCGACCGAGGTATCGTTGCTGCTCAATTTCGAAACCGTTGCGACCACTCTACTGGCATGGATAATCTTTCATGAGCACATCGGGTACCGTGTCTGGATCGGAAAGTTTTTCATCATCGGCGCTTCCATACTCGTCCTTTTCACCGGCAGCGAAGGAATACACCTGTCAATATCAGGACTCTCCGTGCTTGCGGCCTGCCTTCTATGGGGAATTGACAACAATCTAACCCGTGAACTGGAGACCATTCCCGCCTCTCTTCTGGCCTGCGTGAAGGGCTGGATAGCCGGAATATTCAACATCATTCTTTTCATCGTCCTGTTCAGGAGTCCGGTCACGGCATTTCAGGTCTCGGGAACCCTCGTTATCGGAGCGCTCAGCTACGGAGTAAGCCTTGTCCTCTTCATTCATGCCCTGAGGGAAATAGGAGCGGCAAGAACGAGTACCTGGTTCGCATCGGGACCGTTCGTTGGCACCATCCTCTCCGTCATCGTTCTTGGTGAGCGCCCACCTGGTACGTACTGGGTGGCGGCGCCGCTCATGCTTTTTGGGATGTTCCTCCTCTACTGGGAAGTGCATCGGCATTATCACCAACATCAACGGCTCGCCCATTCTCATCCCCATGAACATGACGAGCACCATCCTCATGAGCATGACAAAGAAGAAAATAGCGGAAAGCATGACCATTCCCATGCTCATAAGCCGATAGACCATACACATGTGCATTGGCCAGACATTCACCATCGGCATATTCATTGATAGAAAATACAACATGGAAAAGGGGGCACCCAACCGGTTAACTGCGCGGTGCGGATAACAAGCAGGGGGCGATCCACCCGTTGCAGGATACCGGCGGCCCATACTGCCGTAGAAAACCCGGTCCAAACCGCTGCGTCCGTGGCTGACAATGGCGATCATATCGACGTTTTCCCGGGCGGCAACAGCTACGATCGCTTCAACCGGCGGGCCTTGCATGATCGTCGTGCTTACCTGGATACCCTGCTGTTCCAGTTTCGTCTGCACTTCCTTGAAATACGACTTCGCGGTTTTGGTTTGTTGTATTATTTGCCCCCATACTCTCCTCATAAATTCCAAAAATGCGCTTATTTATAAAATTTATTTCAAATTTGTAAAATATCAAAAACGAGACAGGTCGTAACATACCGGAAACAAGCTAATTACATTTTGGTATATTTTTTGCAATACATTTCCTATACGCCAACATGATATCCACACCCATTCGGCGCAACTTAGGAGAAATTATGGATCAGCCTCTTGTCCCTGCACCTACCCCCGCTTCCTCCAGCCCGCTGGAGGCCCTGAAGATCCAAGCCCTCTCCGAGATCTGCCAGCTTATCGGCGAGGCGGTACATCTTGACACCGCCCTGAGCAGGGTCTTTCAAATCCTCCACGATATCCTGCGCATGGACCGGGCCACCCTCGTGCTCCTTGATCCGCACAGGCAGAGATTGGAGATCAAGGCATCCTACGGCCTGACCATTGAAGAGGAACAACGAGGGATCTACGGGCTTTCCGAGGGGATCTGCGGTCAGATCTTTCAAACCGGATCGCCCTGCGTCGTTCCCGACATCAACAGCGAACCCCTGTTCCTCAATCGCACCGGCGCCCGGACCACCATTAAAAAGGACCAGATCTCTTTCATCGGCGTGCCGGTCCTCATGGCCCAGAAACCAGTGGGGGTGCTCACTGTTGACCGGCTCTTCGGCCCGGAGACATCCTTCAAGGAAGACGTCAGCTTCCTGAGTGTTCTGGCCACGCTCATCAGTCAGTTTATTGCCCTGCATCAGGCCATTGCCCGCAAGGAAAAACGGCTGGTGGAAGAAAACCGCTCGCTGAAAGCGGAACTGCATGGCCGCTTCAACCGCCATTACATCATCGGCCAGTCACGCCCTATGCAGGAAGTCTTCGCCACCATTGAAAAGGTGGCGCCCAGCCGGGCGACGGCGCTGCTCCTCGGGGAATCAGGCACCGGCAAGGAACTGGTGGCCAGGGCCATCCATGAGGCCAGCCCGAGAAGGAATAAAAATTTTATCAAGATCAACTGCGCGGCCCTCCCTGAAAACCTGCTGGAAAGCGAACTCTTTGGTCACGAGAAAGGGGCGTTCACCGGGGCCGCTGCCAGCCGCGCCGGACGCTTTGAACTGGCAGACGGCGGCACCCTGTTTCTCGACGAGATCGGCGAACTGCCGCTCTCTCTCCAGGCTAAACTTCTCAGGGTCCTCCAGGAGCGCCAGTTTGAACGTCTGGGCGGCACCAGGACATTGGAGGTTGATGTGCGTATCATTGCCGCTACCAATGTGAACCTGGAAGATGCAGTGGCTCGCGGCGCCTTTCGCAATGACCTTTATTATCGTCTGAATGTGCTGCCTTTTCACCTCCCCCCTCTGCGGGAGCGCAAGAGCGACATCCCGATCCTGCTCAACCACTTCCTGCGGGCAAGCATCGAACGGAACGACAAAGAGGTGGAGTTATCCCAGGAGGCCCTCGACGTCCTGATGCATTACAACTGGCCGGGAAATGTGCGGGAACTGCAAAATCTCATCGAGCGCTTGGTTATTTTGACCGATAAGAGTATTCTTTATCCAAGCGATCTTCCCAAAGAGATGGGAAACCCCTTGACCAAGGAGGCAACATCCGCCTCACCAGCAAGGATCTCCGACACTCTTCGAGGCCATGATTCCAACGTATCCAGGAGCAGCCAGCCGGCCCTTCACTCCCTGGAAGACCTGGAACGGACGGAGATCAAGGCCGCCCTGGTGCGAAATGGCTGGGTCCAGGCCCGCGCCGCCCGGGATCTGGGCCTGACCCAGCGCCAGATTGGCTATCGGATCAAGAAATTCAATCTGGACAGACCGGAATTT
>JANMTN010000063.1:0-6810 GCA_031390685.1 Desulfobulbaceae bacterium | reverse complement strand
GATGTCAGACCCTTTCTTAAAAGTACCTTTAGCCCTGGAGCCAAATATTATGGCCTCCTCGACGACCGCAAATTTTTGCAGAATACGGATAATCTCAGCCAAATCCTGTGGCAGCAGACCAAAATCCATCAACCCACCTTTGCTTCGAATTTTCGAAACAGGATCAATAAGGCGGGGAAATAAGAATTTCTGATTTTCTGTTCCACTGCGGCGGCAATTTTTTCTTCATAGGTGTGTACGGTAAGATTTCGATCTTTCAGCGCTTCAATCCAAACATGGCCATCATCCAGCAAGCCCGCGTGGAAAGCCTGCTTAATCGTATCCCTGGGGCTCTCTACGGTAAAACCTTCCGCCTCCAAGTAATCCTTCAATACCTTCCAGGCCAGTTCGAATGACATTTCAAAAAAATGGATGAGACCTGCCCGCTCTGCATCTGAAGGATGCTCGATTGTCATTGTCTGTTCAAGTAAGAGAAAAGCCTTCTGAAAGTGGACAAATCGCTGTTTCCATCGAATATCTTGACTGTCATCACTTGCCATATGTTACCACCTGAAATTTCTGGGTTAACTTTAACTCATTGTATTCAGGCATAAAGGGGGACAGAAACCTGCGGAGCAAGTCCCCAGGTACTCCCTTATTGTTTTCCTTTCACCCGGTACTCACTAACTATGATTATTTCTTCAAAAATTCATCCGGCTCTATGCCCGCCTGCTTCAGAATCGCCCGTAGCGTACCATCTGGCAGATCACCAGGATGATTCGGAATTGTGGTATAGCGATTTGTAGTTGCGTTAAACCACACCTCATGGCTGCCAGCAGCCTGGCGATCGAAGACAAAACCGAATCTTTTTAGGCGTTTGATTCTCTTGCCAGCATGAACAAAAATGTACAAAAAAAACTTGACCTCGAACAGAGTATCTACGGCTACGTTTTTTACATGAACCTCAGCCTTGTTGTGCTTTCCAGATCGCGAATTCGGCAGGCCGCAACCCGTAACGCACCAGCACGCCCTCATGCAGTCGTCGCAGTTCCTCTACAATCAATGCCTGCACGTTCGCGCGATCGGTTTCCTCAACTTTATCCATCACCACCTGCCTGATCAAAGAGAGCGCATCCTCGTCCGGCCGGTTCACGACCTCCCGGATCGTCTGTTTGATCAGCTCACGCCAAGCCAAACGGATGGGGTCCGGTTCCACCAGATCCTGCCTGATGGCCAGGTATTCCTGTGTTGACCGCTCATAGGCCCAGACATACAGATCACGCAGCAACTCCACGCGGGTCATCTCATACAGACCAAGGATGGCACGGCTGTATGCACGCTCCGGGACATCGAGGAAAGTAAGCGGACAGAGATTGGCCCGAAACAGTGGGAGATTTGCGGCCAGCCGCGAGGTTCTCTTGTTGATGTCAGCAAACGGCTGCAGATAAGGAAGGTGAACCATCATGAAGAAAGACTGCTCGAAGGGGTCGGAGATCTCATTCACCTTGTCAAGCAGAATGCCGAACATCTCATTGATCTGTTGTGGCACCGACAACGGTCTATATACGCTTTTACCGATGTCCACGGTGTGTTGACGAATCCTGCCCTCATCAGCTGGATTGGCTAACAGATTCTCGGCAAGGGCACTGTGCAGGTTCATCAGGGTATAACGGTTAAATCCCACCGAGCCAATGTTTTCCACCAACAGCTCAATGGCGTTTTTGTGGTTCAGAATCATCTGCGTTTCGATAGCTGCCTTACCGTGCGCCACCTTACCCTGCTCGATCAATTCCCGGGTGTCCAGCCGGGAGTAGGTGTTTCCCTCCAGATGACTCGATGCCCAGGAAAGGTCTATCAGCAGTCGATTCAAAATCGCGCGGCTATAGGTTCCCACGGGTGCGTGCGACTGGGCCGTCTTGCCCATCCTGAGCAACTGGCGACGAAGAGATTCCGGAAGATACCAGGTCACATTGGGCCGGTACGCATCAAGAAAATCACGCTGATAGCCCACGGGTTTGCGCGCTTCCAACGCTTGATCGATATAGGTGACGATATCCCGGCTATCGGCTGAAAGCGGAATAAAATCCGGAAAAGTATCCTCTTCAGGCACAACAACTGCGGTCACCGTCGGCCTGCCCCCAAAATATCGCCGCGCCCGCCCTTTGCCGATGGCGCTGATCCGGCCCTCGTCGATCAACCGGCTGATCCAGCGCTGGGCTGTACGACGCGCCATTTCAGGATGCCGAGCCAGGAGCGCAGCCAGCGTCACCCCCACCGGAGATTCTTGAACACTCGTTAGCAGAACAATCTTCGCGGATATGGCATTCTTTGGCGCAGTTCGTTGAGTCGATGTCATAGTTATGGCGCAGTTAGCCAAACTGCGCCATAACTATGACGCAGTTTGAACAAGGGGACGGATTTTTTTTCATTCAGCACTGTTCTCACGCAAATAAATACATAAGTAGAAAATGGGGACGGAGCCCGATATTCCGTTTGACGAGTCTCTTCTCATACGAATAACCACTTTCATTTTCCAAATATTCCAAAGCCACCGACAATAGTCATCCCCTAAGGGAATCAGGAACACCTCTTGTGGCCGGCTAAAGGGGCGATTACAGGTAATTCCGGATAAAGGGGACGTTACCCTATTCTTCTTTTTCTATTCTAATGAAGTCTCCCGGAGTGACGATGCGTATGCCTCGGTACATCGCCAGGTCGGTCAGATGATGATCGCCGGAAATAATAAAATCAGCATGCCCTTCTACGGCGCAGACCAGATATTTCGTATCGTCTGGGTCAGCATCCAGCGGCGGCAGATTGAGGGTGTCGGGGGTTATGATGGCAACGGTACTAAGCAATTGCACAAAGTTTTTTAGTTCTTCATCGGAAGCAATAAGCCGTTTTCTGATTTTGGGATAAGTCAGAACCCTGGAAATCTCGAGGCAAATTGAGCCTGACATGAGCAATAGAACCTTCTCGTCCTTGACCAAACGTAAAATTATGTCCGGGCTTGAGCCAGGCTTAAGCAGAGCACTGACAAACAGGTTCGTATCCAGAACAATGCGGATCATCGACGGGCGGCAGCCAGGGCTTCTGTAATATCTTCATCAACTGATGAAGAATTATCTGCAGTTCTCTGAAGCGAGTCATACAATCTAAAAAATTCTTTGCGCTTGCCTGTCATGTTCAGATACTTTTCGATGGGAATAATAGCCACTAATGGTTTGCCGGCACGCTCGACAATATACTCGTCATCCTTGAGGGAAACCTCATTCATTACCTGCCCGAGATTCTGACGGGCCTTTATCGCGGATACGGTTTTTAACATAGTGCCTCCTATGACCAGTATGGTCAGTATGATTAATGCAACTGACATGATTGTACTGGATAGTGGCGACGGTGTCAAGTCATGGCAATAAAGGGGGCGCAATCCTTTTTAAAGTGCTTGCAGCCGTTTCAATATGGATTCGTTGGCGGGCTCAAGTATTCTGGCCTGTTCGTATTCTTCTTTTGCACGGTAGGGGATGTTCTGCTGTTTATAATAATCGCCCAGATAGAGATGGAAGGTGGCGTAGTCGGGTAAGCGCTCAATTCCCTGGCGCAGGACGGCAATCGCCTTGTCGGTTTGTTTCTGTTTTTGATAAAACCAGTAAAGCTGGAGGAAATATTCCGGCTTGACGGACTCTTCCCTGTCAACAAAATCAAGGGCGTGGCGTCTGTAATATTCCGCTTCTTCCATCTGTCCGAGATCTTCCTTGAATTTGCCGAATTGTATCCAGATATCCACTTTTTCGGGAAATATAGCCTCGATTTCTTCCCTGCTGAACGAGAAGATCAGCAGTTGCGGGAAAAACCTGGAGGCCAGTTGGGGAAATTGAGAAAAACTTTGATGAAGAGCGGTTATCGCGTCTTCTTTTTTATTCATGCGTTGCAGCCATTCGGCCCAGGTGAAGATCAGCTTTTCTTTATTCAGGCTTCTGGCGTAACCGATAGCCATAAGCTGTGCAGCCTTGTCGATGTTGGTTGTGGTCAGGAACATCCCCAGTCGCTGCAGATAGACACCTTCCAGCGGATCTTTGTTGGCAGCCAGCAGATAATTGGCGAAGGCGGGTTCGGGCTGTTTGAGCGTGAAGAGCAGATTCCCCTTGTAGTAGGGGTAGCCGGCCTCCAGAGGATCAAGACTGATGGCCTTGTTAATGGTTGTCAGCAGCTTCTGCAGGTTTTGCTCTGAGAGTTGAGGGTTAAGGTAAACATGGGATAATTGCTGGTAGAGATTGCGGGCCATGAGGATTCCGCCCTGGAAGGTGATGGTCAGGAGCAGCAGCGGCAGAGCCGCAAGAAAGGTCCATCTCCAGCGGGGAGAAACAGGGGCAAGCAGGGTGGGGCGGGTGCGGTATTGCAAGCGGGTATTCCCGGCCGAGACCAGGAGGCCGCACAGGAAAAAGAAATAGAGTCCGTTTGCTCCGTTATGCATGTTGAAATCGGTAAAGCTGTGCAGGAGCAGCGAGAAGATGGCGGTGAGGCCGGCAATAATGACGAGGATCGAGTAATGATCACGCCTGCTTCGGAGTTTCTGGAATCCGTGGGTAAGGATGGTCAGCACAAACCAGGCGGCCAGGAGAAAGCCGATGATGCCGCCGTCTGTGAGCAGTTCGATATAGTCATTATGGGCATGATCGAAAATGGCGGTGCTGGGCATGGTGCTGTATTGCGGATAGGCATGGATAAAGGTGCCGAAGCCTGTGCCGGTGAAGAGGAAATCCCGGATCATGGGGGCACAGTCCTGCCAGATCAGCAGGCGGCCGTCACTGATGCCGCCTGTTTCGGTGAAGGTCTTGTCGAATTTGGCGAGGATCGGGTCCCAGCCCAGCCAGGTCACGGCCAGAAAAAGGGTGCTGATGAGGACGAGGGGAAGGACGCTCCCTGGTTTTGCCCGTTTACTGCTAAGAAGCAGCAGGAAAAAAAACAGGCCGAGGTTGATCGCAATGATTCCTCCCCGGGACAGGGCAACAAAAACGGAGGCCAGAATGAGGATAACACCGAATCCCAGGAAAAAATGCAGGTTGGAGCCAGGGGCGGAGAAGAGGGACGCGACGCGGGAACGGAAATTCTGCTGATAGGTAAATGTCGGACGATAATAGAAAAAGAGGGCCAGGGTCAGGGGAAAGACGAGCTCCATGAATCCGGCGTAATGGCTCTGGTACACCCATGGGCCTGTTGCGGCGGAATTGCTCGGATTCTGGCGAAACCAGTAAATTTCGTGGGGAGATGTAAATTTCTGGATAATGGCAAGAAAGGCAATGCCAATGGCCAGCCAGGCAATGATCCTGACTGTTTTGGTTAACGTTTCGCTGCGACCCAGCAGTTGCACGGTCAGGATGTAAAAAACGCCGTATGAGGTGAGGCGGAGCCACTCCAGCAGGGAGGCTTTCTGGTTGACCGTAAGCGGGATCCAGTGGTTGTTGCCGTTGAGATCGAGAAGTGGCGCGTATGTCTGGTGAATGGCAGGAGCGATCAGCTTGACAAGGTCCGGCGGCAGGGGAATCAGTTGCAGAAACATCCACAGGAGCAGGAGAGACAGGGGAAGGATGCCCGGTATCTGCAGAATTGCTTCGCCCTGGCGACGGATGTGGAAAAAGAAGGTCAGGGCAGTCAGAAAAATCAGGCATTCAACAATGCCGATAGACCAGGTTTCCACACTGCCAAAAGCCAGTGGTGCAAAAACCAGTGTGGCCATGAAAAGGAAGAAGGAGAGGGCGCGCATGGGTCAGGCCGGAAGGGGAGAGAGGATGCCGGTCGCCATGACCAGCTTTTTGGCCTGCTCTTCGCCGATGATTCCGGCGGCCTGTTTGACCGCCTTGCTTAAGATGGGTGCTCTGAATCCGGGCGCGTGGGAATCGGTGGCCAGATAGTGAACATCTCCGCTCCGCAGAAGGTATTCGGCACAGTTCTTTGCGGCCATACCCAGATTGCCGGTGAGGCTTTCAGCGGTAATCTGTATTTTTGCTCCCATTTCCAGGAGGGGGGTCAGCAGCCAGGGTTCACGCCCTACCTGAGTGTTTCGTTCCGGATGGGCAATGATTGGGGTGATTGACCGGGTTGTGAGCGCGGAAATGAGTTCTCTTGCATCGGCGGGCAGGTAGCTGTGCGGGAATTCCACAAGCAGGAAGGAGCTATCGGCCAGACAGAAGCGATCCGCAACACTCAGGGCGATGTGGGCCTGGACTTCGGCCCCGAAGAGAATAGTGAGCGCAATGTTATGGTGCTGAAGAGCCGTGTTTAATTGGGCAACCGCCTCAAGCAGCTTTTCCTTCGAAGATGCGGCGCTGGTCAGGTGGGGGGTGGCAATGATGGTATGAATGCCGTCATTTGCGGCTATCCTGGCCATGGCGATCGATGTTTCCGTATCCGGGGCGCCATCATCATCGACGCCGGAAAGGATATGACAATGAATATCGATCATGAAAATTCGCTGGGTTAAGGGAATCAGTCGGTTCAGGAGCCGTTACGAAATAAATAGAACATTGCAAATTATTTCGTTACGTCTCCTGATGCCGTTTTTGACCTTTAGATGTCCATGTTATTTTTTTACAGCGGCTTGGTCGATGTTTCTTTTTTGCTGTAATAATCATAATAACCGTAGTAGCCGGAATTGTTGTGGTCTTTATGCAGACCATTAATGATGACACCCAGTATGTGAGCGCGGACCTCATGCAATTTTTTCAGACCGGATTCCATCATGTCATAGGTTGTTTTACCGGCGCGGGTCACCAGGAGGGTGCCGTCCACCAGTCTGCTCAAAATCAGGCTGTCTGTGACACTCTGGACCGG
>JANMTN010000132.1:0-7678 GCA_031390685.1 Desulfobulbaceae bacterium | reverse complement strand
GGTACCGGCTTTTTTGGCGGCATCGCCAAAGGAACCAGGGGCTGAAGTCTGGTAACTGTTGAGGATATTGCCGAATACGCCGGTCAGGATATAGAGAGGCTCAAAATCAGCGCCGGTGCCGTAGTAGTTCTCAAGATCAGTATCTTTGGTATTGTCGTCGCCGCTGGTGTGGAAGTACATGGCATGACCGGTAAGGGCATCTATGTTGGCGTAGAAATCACCGATAGCGGCAACCTGGCTGATATCCTGGTCTGCTTTTGCAGCATTGGAGAAGTCTTTGTCGCCAAACAGATAATCAAATTCGGTGTCGAAACCCATGTTGCTGCCAATCTTGAACTGACCGACACCCTTGATTCGATGGACTGTGTTTTCAAAGCCAAAAAAGGCAGGTACTGCTATTTCGGTTACACCAAAATCTTTGTCGACTTGAAAAATAACATCAGGAGGGGTGTCATGAAGATGACTGGTATTATCCAGCTTTAAAGCGTATCCCAGGGTGGCTTTACCCCAGCCGCCTTTGAGCTCGACCGCCGCTTCGTAGTAGTCTGAATCCAAATCGTCAGCGTTGCCCAGATAGGCCTCATTCTCAACCAGTTTCTGATAAAAGGCGTAGGTGGAAAAATTTTCGCCAAAGAGCTTGCCGGATCGCCACATGATACGGTCGCCAGCGGTGGCGTAGTCAACAAAGGAAAGTCCCCAGGCACCGGCTGGACGGCGGCCAACATCAAAGAGACCGATGGGTGATTTGTAAACCAGCCACAATCTCTCAATGGACATATTGTGGCCATTGTTGACATCGGTGTCATCCTGGGCGCCCCAGACAGTGCCCCAGTCGATAAGACGAACCCGGCTCATCATGCTGATCTTGTCATTGACAACCATCTCGGCCTCAATGTTGAACATATGCTGCAACCAGGCGTCAGAACTGGTCTTATCATCGCCGGGATTGCTGGCCAGTTGCAGACCCTTGCCGCCGTTGCCGTTGGTGGCTGCGGCGCCGGCGCTGTTGTCCATGTAGAAACCGTCCACGGCATAGGTGCCTTTGACCTTGAGTTCCAGCGCCGAGGCGCCTGTTGCAATGCAAGCCACCAAACCGAGAGCGGCAACGGTGGAAAGTACTTTTTTCATCTCTTCTCTCCTTAAATATTCAGGGATGATTCGTCTCAGGCGACTTTCTGTCGCCGGGGGTGTTTTTTAGACCCGGTACAAAAAAAATCTCCGAGTACAAAATTTTATACATAATCTTCTTATATAATGAAGGAATAGTAAAGTCAAGTCTTTAGATTCCCCCTGAATTCTTTTTTTCAGAAAAAAAGTAAGGTGGGGAAAATGAGTGATCTTGCCCTGTCATTTCGATCAAGCTCGCTTTCCTGGTTGAAATGACGGAAACATGGTTTTTTAAACTTTTGTGACGGTTTCCAAATAAGAGATGCTGTCTTCTGTTTGCTGTGATACCTTGCACTGCCATCATCTACAATATCCCGTTCTTTAACCTCTTTCCTTTTTCGTCTATGTCCCAGCCTGTTGCATCCAGACCCTGGCTTTTTTTCCTCCTGGTGGCCATCGGGGTGTTTCTTTCAACCATGGACAGCAGCATGGTCAATGTGGCGCTGCCCACTATTATGCGCAGCTTTGCCACTACCCTGGCCCAGACAGAATGGGTGGCGCTGATTTACCTTCTTACTATAACCGTTACTCTTTTGATCTGGGGCAGGCTCTCGGATCGTCTCGGCAAGGGAAAGATGTATTTGCTGGGGATGCTGGTTTTCAGCGTCGGGTCGGTCGCCTGCTATCTGGCACCAACCCTGTCCATGCTTATTTTCTGTCGTTTTGTCCAGGCATTGGGCGCTTCGATGATGATGTCCTCAGGGCCGGCCATTATCAAGATGGCCTTTCCGGTGCACCAGTTGGGCAGAGCTCTGGGGCTTATTGGTCTTGCTACGTCCATTGGCCTCATGAGCGGGCCGGTGATCAGTGGTTTTCTGATCCGTTTTTTTTCCTGGCGCGTTCTTTTCCTGGTGACCGTGCCTGTCAGCTTGACCTGTTTTGTGGTGGGCTGGTACTGGCTGCTGCCAGCCACCCCCTCCTCTTCTGGAAGCTTGAAAAAAACACAATTTGACTGGGCGGGCCTGTCGATCTGGACCCTGCTTATAACCATGATGGTTCTGGTCTCGACCCATCATGGCGCTTTTTCTGGGGGAATGTTGCTGATAGGATTTTTGGGGTTCTGTCTCTTGCTCTTTCTGTTCAAAGTGATTGAACAAAAGGCCGTTGAGCCACTTCTGCCCTTTATCTTGTTCAGGGATCGCTATTATGCCATTGCCATGATCTGTGCGGCGCTCTCTTTTGCCGTGCTGTTTGTGGTCTTGATCCTTATTCCTTTTTATCTCGATTATGTGCTCAGGCTTTCTGTGGACAGGATTGGTCTGGTGATGATGGCGGTGCCGGTGGCGGTTTTTGTGGTATCTCCTCTGTCCGGTTGGTTGTATGACCGGATGGGAGCTCGTATACTTACCACCACAGGACTTGCTTTCTGTTGTCTGGCCTTGATATTCCTCTGTTTGCTTGACGAGCGGTCAACGGTGATCGATGTTGCCTGGAGGATGGCCCTGCTTGGCGCTGGTCAGGCCTTGTTTCTTTCTCCAAATACGGCCTCTGTTCTGACCACCGCCCATCCGCATCAGATCGGTATCACTTCCGGCATGCTGGCCACGGCGCGAAACCTGGGAATGCTGGCCGGTGTTACCTTTGCCGGTCTTGTTTTTGGGGAGGTTTTTTCTTTGTTGAGCGGGGGCTTGGATCTGAAGGATTTCAGTTCTGGGCAAACGGCGGCGTTTGTCCAGTCTCTGCGGATAAGTTTTGGTCTGACCGCGGCAGTGGCAATGGCCGGCGCCCTGCTCTCGGGCCGCAGATAATAACCTGATCAGGTTGTTCAGGCTGAAGGTGGAGAGTTTTCATTATTCAGCGGCAAGGTTACGGTGGCAACGGTTCCGCTCACAGGACCCGGTTGGAGTGAAAAAGTGCCCTGGTGTTCAACGACGATCTTCTTGACCAGGGTCAGTCCCATACCCGTGCCATAAATCTTGGTGGTAAAAAAAGGGTCGGTTACTTTGGCCATATTGGCATTGAGTATCCCTATGCCGCTGTCCGCGATGATAATAGAGATAATCTCTGGATCCTGCTTGACGTTGACATAGAGGAGGCCGCCCTTGGGCATGGCCTCAACGGCATTACGGAACAGGTGCAGGAGCATTTGTCTGATCTTTTGGCCGTCGATGTGAAGGTATGGTTCTGGTTCGTTGAGGTCGAGCCGGTATGTGATTCCCTGTTTTTTCATGGCGCCATAGAGCAGCATGACGCTCTTGCGGATCAGCTGATAGAGGGGCTGGCTGTTTTTTTGGGTCTTGCTTTCCGCGACAAAGTTAAAAAGATCTTCAAGAGTGGATTCAATCTTGGCCGAATCCTGGGCCATGCTGTCAAGAAATTTAAGGATATCGGGATCGGCGACTTTCCTGGTGAGCATTCTTGCCGTACCTCCGATTGAGGTGATGGGATTACGGATGGCATGGACGAGTTGCGCCGACATATGGCCAAGGGCTGCGTAGCGTTCGGCGTCAACCAGCAGATCCTTGTTTTTTTCCAGCTCCTGGGTGACATCTTCCAGCTCCTGCATCTTATGGAGGATGCTGGTGTAGAGATAACTGTGTTCAATGGCCAGGCTTGCCTGACTGGCAAAGATTTCCAGGTCCATAATATCTCCAGTACTGATTGGACGCTGGGTGATAAAGTTGTCGGCGATGATAACGCCCAAGGACTGACTGGGAGAAAAGAGGGGGACGATGATAAACGTGTCTTCCTGCAACAGGTCAAGGAGCTGGGCGGTGACAGGGTAATCCGGGGCCTGGCCATGTTCGACGAAGACACTTTTTCGTTCGGCGCAGGCGCGAATGAGGGTATGATCAGTGGCGCTGGCCGGGACGGAGAGTTCCCTGGTGATCCGGTTTACTCCCTGGTTGAGGTCTTGCCGGAAATTTTTGAAATTCTGAATAATGTCGCTTAGGTGCATATTTTTAATCTTGATCTCTTCCCAGACACGGCCTGCCTCTTCCCGTGAGGAGGGGCCGATGGCCAGTCGTCCCTGCAGCACCTGGTGCTCCTGGTCAAAGAGGGCGAGAAAGGCCCGGTTGAACTGGAGTCCTTCGCCGGCGGTAATCCCCACCAGAATAGCCTGGAGCACATTATCCAGTTCCCCGCTGCTCAGATAGGCGGTGTTCATCTTCAGGTTGAGTTGATGGAGGAACTGGGTACGGACGTTGGTGGCCTCTAATTTTTGCTGGTAGATACGGTTATCAATGACCAGTCGTCGTTTTTCCAGCGCGGTTTTAATGGCGTGATGAAGGTCCGCCAGGTGCATGGGTTTGGTCAGGTAGTCATCAGCGCCCAGCCTCAGACAGGAAAGCGCAGTTTGCAGGTCAGCGGTGCCGGTGATCATGATAATGGCCAGATCCGGGTAGTGGCGGACCAGATCTGGCAGGATCTCGAGGCCGTTGCGGTCGGGCAGTCCTATGTCGAGCAGGGCGAGGGCAACATTTCTGGTGGGCAGCAGTTGGAATAATTCTGCGGCGGTCGTGGCATGGAGGACGGTAAACCCCTGGCTGCTGAGAAAATCCTGAAAGAGAATGAAGATATCCGGCGAATCATCAACAACAACGATTACCTCATCAGGATTAATAAGTTGAATTGGCTGCATGGAAGTAGTTTGTCGGCAACATGAAGTCTGAATATGACCAAGAAGAAGTCTTCTTTTTATGTGGCTCTATGCAATTCTCAGCTAAAGGTTTCATAGGCATCCCATGAATACTGGATTCTCGTCTACGCGGGAACGACATTAATAAAATGTTTCGTCACTCCCACGTAACCGGGAATCTATAAAAGTGATAGCTGGGTTTCCTATAAAGGCACTTATTCTTATTATAATTTTTTTGATTGTACTGCCTTGGTTGAAAAATAAAAGGAAAAATCGTATAACCCGTCATCGATGGATTTGTTTTTGGTGATTGGTTTTGCTGTTTCAGAGGAAAAGAGGGTGTGGTGGCTGAGGTAAGTGACGCAGAACTCAAAAAGGTGATTGGGGATTTCCTGGATATGGGGCATGTGGAGAATATTACGGCCATGTTCCGGCAGGAACCGAGGTATTATGGCTGGACCGGGGAAATCCTGAATGATCCGCGTTCTCAGGTGCGACTTGGGGTCTCTGTTTTTTTTGAGGAATTACGTTTCTCGCAGCCTGAGAAGATTGATCTGGCCATCCCCTCGCTGCTGGCCCTTCTTCATTCTGTGCCACTGCCGCCATCGTATGTGCGGGGTGAGGCGATCAGTGATCTGTCTCTTATCGGCAGTGATGCTGCCATGGCCGAAGTGCGGGCCGCAGCGGCAGATCCTGACCCCCAGGTTTCAGAAGTGGCACGGGATATCCAGGGAGAAGACGCGTGAAGGAGATTTTTGCAAGTGGCGGACTGCTGGCCCTTTATCTGTCGGCCTTTGAACCGCGTTCCGGCCAGTTGCGGATGGCGGAGGCGGTGGCCGCCACCCTGGCGGCCGGTGACAAGGCCGGGGCTGAGGGGCAGCGGGCCAAGGTGCTGCTGGTTGAGGCCGAAACAGGCATCGGCAAGACCCTGGCCTATCTTATCCCGGTCCTGCTTTCCGGGCAGCGGGTGGTGGTTTCCACCGCCACCATCAATCTCCAGGATCAGATCCTCAACAAGGAGGTCCCCCTGATCGAGCGGGTTCTGGGGCGATCTGCTGCGGCCTTGTGTGTCAAAGGGCGGCAGAATTATCTCTGTCTCTACCGCTGGAATCAGTATCGCAGTTCGCCGCAGCTCTCTCTGGTCGAAGATGCCGACATCGGCAGGATCAAACAGTGGCTGGAAAAAACCAGCAGTGGCGATCGGGCCGAACTTCCCTGGCTGGCTGATGGCTCCCTGCTCTGGCCCAAGATCTCGGCGCAATCCAGCCAGTGTCTGGGCAGTGACTGTCCTGATGGCGCCTCCTGTTTTGTTAATCAGTTGCGCAAACAGGCAGGCTCGGCCCGGCTCCTTATTGTGAATCATCATCTCTTCTTCTCTGATCTGGCCCTGCGTCAGGCCGGTTTTGCCGAGATCCTGCCCCGGTATCAGGCGGTGATCTTTGACGAGGCCCATCATCTGGAGGGTGTGGCCACGCAATTTTTCGGCAAGACCTTCAGTCAGTATCAGCTCCTGGATCTGGTTGCTGATATTGAGCGGCAGGCCGAGGCCGATCTTCCAGGCAAAAATCGAGACCAGATTATCGCCTTTGCCCGAGGGCTCACGCCACGCCTGGAGCGATTCACCCTGCTCTTTCCGGCCCAGCGCGGACGGTATCCCCTGGTTGAGGTTATTGCCGGCAATGGTTCCTGGGCCCTGGAGGTGGAGGGGATGGCAACGGGGCTTGATGAGTTGGCCGGCCTGCTGACAGGTCAGGCCGCAACCGGCGAGGTCTGGAATATTCTCAGCACGCGGGCGGCGGAACTTGAGGCCAATCTGCGTCATATCTGTCTTTTCCCGGAGAGGGGGGAGGGGGATCGCTTTGTCCACTGGTATGAGCGGCGGGAGCGGACGATCACCCTCTCAGCCACCCCGGTTCGTATTGCCGAGGAACTGGAAAAGACGCTCTACTCCTCGGTGCAAAGCTGTATCATGACCTCGGCCACTCTTTCTGCCGGCGGGGACTTCTCCTACGTCAAGGAACGGCTGGGGCTGGATGCAACGGCTACGACCCTGCAATTTCACTCCCCCTTTGACTATGAGGGACGAACGCTGCTTTATGTGCCGGAAAAGGATTTTCCTGAGCCAGCCGATGCCTCCTATAATGACCGGGTGTGCCAGCGGGTACTGGAACTCCTGCAGATCAGTCAGGGGCGGGCCCTGGTCCTTTTTACCAGTCTCAAGGCCATGGAGATGATGGCGGAATTCCTTGAGTCCCGGCTTTCCTATCCCGTCCTGGTGCAGGGTCGGGCCTCACGGCAGGCCCTGCTGGCCCTTTTTAAAGAAACCACGGACTCGGTGCTGCTGGCCGTTGCCAGTTTCTGGGAAGGGGTGGACGTGCCGGGTGATTCCCTGAGCTGTGTGATCATCGATAAACTGCCCTTTGAGGTGCCAAGCGATCCGGTGATCCAGGCCCGGATCCAGGCCATTTCCGATGGTGGCGGCAAGCCTTTTTTTGATTTTCAGGTGCCTCGCGCCATTCTCACCCTGCGTCAGGGGGTGGGCCGACTCATGCGGGCGACCACTGATTGCGGGGTGATCGCTATTATGGATGTCCGCCTGTTCACCAAGGGCTATGGCCGCAGCTTTCGGGCCAGTCTGCCGCCTTCGCCGGTGGCGCGGAGCTTGGTGGATGTGCGGACTTTTTTTGAACAAACGTGCGATTCACATGGTAAGCCGGAGGTATGAAGGGTATGGGGGCAACAGGGGAATTTGCCGGGGCGGCTGACGGGGCAGGGTTGATGGCCGTAATCGCCCCTGATCTGGCCAGGATTGAGCAGGCCATGCAGGCCGATCTGGCCACCTTAACCGGCGATACGGCAGCGCTGCTTGGTGAAGTGCTCCACTATGGCCTTTTTAATGGCGGCAAGCGGATCCGGCCTCTGCTCACCGTG
>JANMTN010000117.1:0-10308 GCA_031390685.1 Desulfobulbaceae bacterium | reverse complement strand
CCCAAATCGCATCGAAACCGGAAACATAGCCGCCGCAGTCCGACCAGCTGCGATCCGGATCAAACTCCTGAGACAGCAGTCCACAGACCCGTTGCAGGCGCTGGCTGTCAATGTCGGAGAGAAAAACCCTGGCCCCGGCGGCCAGCAGTTTGCGGCCAATACCGCAGGCAATGGCCCCACCGCCGCCGGTCACCAGGGCGCTGCGTCCGGAAAGCGGCAATGGGTATCCTTTCTTCAGTTTGGCCTGTTCCAGGCTCCAGTATTCCATGTCAAAGATATGTTCTTCCGCCAGCTCCTGATAGGGGCCAATGGCCGCGCCGAGCGCCTTGGCCAGCAGGGTATGTCCGGCAATATCGGCGGCCATGGCGGCGGTTTTTTCTGTGACCCCGGCGGTGACAATGCCCAGTCCCGGAATCAGGATCACCCGTGGTTTAAGGTCAAGACAGGTTCGCGCCACCTGCTTATTTGTGACCTGAGCGTGGAAGTAATGGTGATACCGCTGTTCATACTCAGCCATGGCAACAGAGATGGCCTGGGCCGTCTGCTCTTCATCACGGCCTTGCAGGTCGAGCCAGAGCGGATAATTTTTAGTACGGATCACATGATCCGGGGTAAGAACACCGGTGGTATAAATGGCTTGGGCATTGTCCCTGTTCAGGCAGCGCTGGATGGTTTCATTGTCATGTAAATGCAGCAGAAAAGGGGGCGTATTGCCAGGTACCGCGGAATCAATGGTCAGGGCGCCACGCAGCAAGGGCAGGATCATTGCCGCATCGAGTCTGGAATCAGTGATCATTGCCGGCTGGTATTGACTGGCCGGTTGACTGGCCTGAAGATATTCTTCCGCCAGGGTGACGTAGTGGATCATACGATTGTATGCCACCTCGGCCTCCGAGGCAAAGGTGAAGATCCCATGGTTGCGCAGGATAATGGCCTCAAGATCAGGGCGATTTTCAGAGCACTCGGCAATCGCTTGCGCCAGAGGAAAACCCGGCATGATCCAGGGAAGAATGGCAATCCTGTCACCCAGGATACTCAGCAGGCGTGCCTCCGGGTCAGCCATGTTGGTCAGGGTGACGATGGCATCGGCATGGGTATGGTCAATATAACGGTGGGGGAGAAAGGCGTGCACCAGTGTTTCGATGGAAGGACTGGGGGCGGTGCTGTCCATCATGTGGGTCTTGAACTGATTGACCATCTCTTCATCGCTGAGCGTTTCGAGTACGCGCAGGCGGCGCAGGTAACCCAGATCGAGGGCTGGAAAGCCCTGGGGCTCAATGGTTGCCAGATCCCAGCCGCTGCCCTTAATGAAAAGTACGTCGGTCTGGTCACCGAGGATAGTGGTCACCCGGGCCTTGGCCGAGGTATTGCCGCCACCATGTAAGACAAGAGATGCCTCCTGGCCGATCAGCCGTGAGGTGTACACTCGTAATGCCAGCTCCGGCTGACAATGGGGATGGGCGGTGATAAAGTTCTGGGCATCGCTGCCGTTGTAACGGTTGTTCATTTTCGCCTTCTTGTCAGGAGCCGATACGGAATAACTATCACCGTTAACAGTGTTGTTTTCTTGACCATTCCGTTACGGCTCCCTCTGCCGTTCTCGTTAATGAAATGGCCTAGTTGTTTTGTTAAACGGCTTGATCCCGTCTCTTTGATGTTGAGGTTATTGTCCCAAAACATTCATTTCTTGCATGATTGCCCCGAACATTCTTTCGTGTTGCGGGATGGCCGTGCGGAGAATGATGGCAAGTTGCGGGAGATCCTGGTCATTGATGACAAGATTAGCAGAATAGGAAAGGGCCTCCAGCCCATACAGGGTGTGAAACCCAGGGCCTATGAGGATGTAAAAAATATACCGGCGTTTGTTCATGTTCATGGCGCGCATGAACGGATGAAAAACCCCTTTTTCCAGGGCAGAACCTTCATAATGGGAGTGGAGGATAACACTGGCGTAATTGATAAACTGCATCTTTTCCATGGCTTCTTCCGCCGACTGGACAAAAGAAAGCTGGTACCCCAAGGCCTCCATGGCCTCTGTTATCAGGCGGGAGTTGGGAGAATCCGGCATCAGGACGAGTACCTTGGGAGTGTCTTCGATCATTCCTTTGCCTTCATATGCATTATTGCTCAGGCCAGAGAGATCAGGAGGAGGTGGTGGTGTGATTTGCTGATTGGTGGGGCGTGGCATTGGAGAATCTGCCGTTTTAGCTGGCGCTTGAGGATCCATCTGCATGCTGTTGGTGTCAAGCAGGATTGCTTTCGCGCATTGAGGGCAGTTGATACGGAGAGATTTGCCTGGACTGAGCATTCTGAGGCTGCTTTCAACTTTGGGGCCGAGCTTGAGTTTTTTTTGGCAATGGGGGCAGATTGCTATCATAGTTGTTGTCTCATTTTTTAGGTTGTTGAGGCGTAACTGTTCAGGTAGATAGACTGAAGGCTGAATGTTTTTAGGGATAACAAGGCGTGATCATGCAAAATGTCAGGATTTTTGGATTTTTGAGATGCCGGCTTGACCCGCGCGTTGCATGATGATTGCCATACTTCAGCCTTCAGCCTCTCCATATTACCAGCGTCGATCTTGTTCTTCCTCTTCCATGGCAAGCCCGGAGAGGGTGGAGGTTGCCTCGCCGCGCGCCGCCTTGAGGGTGTCGAGCTTTCGTGCGACTTCGGTGCGTTGGGTGCAGTAGGACATGGCGGTTTTCTCGGAGATGATTCCCTGGTCGTAGAGCTCAACGATATGCTGATCAAAGGTGCGCATGCCGACGGCGGAGCCGGCCTCAATGACCTTGTAAAATGTTTTTTCGTCTCTCTCGCCATTGAGAATCAGATCCTTGGCCCGCAGACTGGTGCAGAGGATCTCAATGGCGGCCACCCGTTCTCCCGTGACCTTCGGCAATAAGCGTTGCCCGACAACCCAGCGCAAGGTGTCAACCAAGCGGTTCCGGACCTGTGGTTGTTCTTCCAGCTCATAAAAACTCAGGATACGGTTGATGGCCTGGCCGGTGTCAATAGTGTGCAGGGTCGAGAACACAAGATGTCCGGTCTCGGCGGCGGAAATGGCGGTTTCCAAGGTTTCCCGGTCGCGCATTTCACCCACCAGGATGACCTTGGGTGCCTGACGCAGGGCCGCGCGGACGCCTGAGGCAAAGGTGTCAAAGTCTTTGCCAAGTTCCCGCTGATTGAAGGTGGCCTTGTCGTGCGGGTGGACATATTCAATGGGGTCTTCCAGGGTGACCACATGCACCTGACGTTCCTGGTTGATCTCGTGCAGCAGGGCGGCAAGGGAGGTAGTCTTACCGCTGCCCGTGGCCCCGGTAAAGAGGACAAGGCCGTTTCGTTCGCCGGCGATTTTATGGAAGATCGCCGGAAATTTCATGCCGTCGATGGTCGGGATGACGGTCTCCAGTTTCCGCAGGACAATGGAGTAGAGGCCTTTCTGGGAGAAGATATTGACCCGGAAACGGGCCTTGTCGCCAAGGGCGTAGGAAAGATCACAGGATCCGGTGTGCAGCAGGTCTGCTATAAGTCGTTTGTTGTTGCCAATCAGGTTCAGGGCGAAGACCTCGGTCTGAAAGGGGGTGAGCTGGTCGACTGGAGGCTGTACCTGCACCGGCATGAGCACGCCAGCGGCCTCTACCTGCAATGGCTTGCCTACTGTCAGGTTCAGGTCCGAGACATTCTCGTACGATGTGAGCATGACGGTAATCCAGTAATCGATCTCTGATTGTTTCATGAGTTTTCTCCAGAAAAAGGTGTAATCGTATTTATTTTCATAGTATATTGACACAAAAGTAACAAGAAATTCAAACGTTTTTTAGGAGCTGTTGTAAAATAACTCCTGCTTTTCTGGTTATTTCGCAATGACCCTTTTTATTGATTCTTTTCTCTCAGGTGAAACAAGATGGCAATTCCCTTACGCAGCGCAACCACCACACAAGGTCGCCGGATGGCTGGGGCCCGCAGTCTCTGGCGGGCCAATGGCATGACAGAAGAGCAGTTTGGCCACCCCGTCATTGCTATCGTCAATTCTTTTACCCAGTTTGTTCCCGGCCATGTGCATCTTCATGAGATCGGTCAGCAAATTAAAAAACAGATCGCTGAACTCGGCTGTTTTGCGGCCGAGTTCAATACCATTGCCATTGATGACGGGATTGCCATGGGTCATGCCGGCATGCTCTACTCGCTGCCTTCCCGGGAGCTGATTGCCGACAGCGTTGAGTATATGTGCAACGCCCACACGGTGGACGCCATGATCTGCATCAGCAACTGCGACAAGATCACCCCCGGTATGCTCATGGCGGCCATGCGGCTCAATATCCCTGCCATTTTTGTCTCCGGCGGGCCCATGGAGGCGGGTGTTGATGGGGACAAACGCTATGATCTGGTTGATGTTATGGTCATGGCCGGCGATCAGGCGGTCTCCGATGCGGAGATTGCTGTGGTTGAGCGCTGCGCCTGTCCCACCTGTGGATCGTGCTCCGGAATGTTTACGGCCAATTCCATGAATTGTCTCAATGAGGCGCTTGGTCTGGCCTTGCCCGGCAACGGCACTGTGATGGCTACCCATGGCAGCCGGACCGCGCTTTTTGTCCGCGCCGCAGAGCGCATTGTCGAGATGGCCCGCGCCTGGTATGACCGGGAAGACGCCACGGTCCTGCCCCGGACCATTGCCAGCCGCGCCGCTTTCTTGAATGCCATGACCCTGGATATTGCCATGGGCGGATCAAGCAATACCGTGCTCCATCTGCTGGCCATTGCCCATGCTGCTGAGGTGAATTTCAGCATGGAGGATATTGACGCCCTGTCGCGGAAGGTGCCTAATCTGTGCAAGGTGGCCCCTTCGTCGCATTATCATATGGAGGATGTGAACCGGGCGGGCGGGATCATGGGGATTCTTGGTGAGCTGGCCCGGGCCGGACTGGTTGACACCTTGGTGTCCCGGGTGGATGCGCCAACACTCAGAGAAACGCTGCAAATCTGGGATATTGCCGGCGGTGGCGCCAGCGAGGCGGCCAGGCAGCTCTATCTGAGTGCCCCGGCCGCCAGCGGCCGCAATCTGGTGATGGGCTCCCAGACAACCATGTACGCGGAGCCGGATCTTGACCGGGCCAACGGCTGCATCCGCGATGTCGCTCATTGTTACAGCAGGGATGGTGGGCTGGCGGTCCTCTATGGCAACATTGCGGCTAAGGGATGTATCGTCAAGACGGCCGGGGTTGACCCCTCTATCTTTCATTTTACTGGAACTGCCAGGGTCTTCTCTTCGCAGGAAGCTGCCTGTGATGCCATTCTCGGTGGGGAGATCAAGGCCGGTGATGTAGTGATTATCCGCTATGAGGGGCCCAAAGGGGGGCCAGGGATGCAGGAGATGTTGTATCCCACTTCCTACCTCAAATCAGTCCATCTGGGCAAGGAATGTGCCCTGGTCACTGATGGCCGTTTCTCCGGTGGTACCTCAGGGCTGTCGATCGGCCATGTCTCGCCCGAGGCTGCGGCAGGCGGGGCTATTGGTCTGGTTATGGATGGAGATATCATCGATATTGATATCCCGGGGCGGAGCATCAATGTCCTGGTGTCTGAGCAGGAACTGGCCGTGAGACGACAGCTGGAAGAGCAGAAGGGCAGGCGGGCCTTTCAGCCAACCGACCGTGACCGGAAGGTGTCGGTGGCGCTGAGGGCCTATGCGCTGTTTGCGGCCTCGGCAGATAAGGGGGCAGTCCGGATATTGCCTGAAGAGTTGGTGTGAGCAATGCCTCTTATTAGGCTCCAGCGTTCTTGTCACCAGTATAGGATGGCATGGGCTATTTTGGAAAAAAGCGCCAGCTGTTCGTGTCTTGAAAAGGAGTGAAGTTACGATGAACCAGATAGACTGTAGAGGGTTGGGTTGTCCGGAGCCGGTGTTGCGGGCCAAGGCCGCGCTGGAGCAGGGGGTGAAATCTTTTGAGATCCTTGTTGATAACGAGGCCGCAAGGGATAATGTGGTGCGTTTTGGCCACAGCCGAAACCGCAGGGTGGCGTTGACAACGCTTGCGGATGGCTCTTTTCGATTGAACTTCTCGGCAGATACCAAGGAAGATACCGGGCCGTCTGTCCCTTTTGATGAGGCTGGTTACAGGTGTGAGGTTCCAGGCGGGCTGCCGGCTGGCTGCAATCTGGTCTATGTGATTGCCTCGGACTGCATGGGACGGGGCAGCGACGAGCTGGGTTGGGCCCTGTTGCAGACCTACATCGCCACGATAAAAGATGTCTCCCCCCAACCCAGCCGCATCCTTTTTTATAACGGCGGGGTCAAGCTGGTGGCGACGGTGGGCAAGGCCCTGGAGGCCCTGCAGGCCCTGGAGAAGAAAGGGGTGAAGATCTTAACCTGTGGCACCTGCCTTGAGTTTTTTAAACTGGAAAAGAAGCTGCAGGTGGGGATGATCACCAATATGTATGAGATCATGGACAGCATGGCCAGCGCCGACAGGGTCGTCAGTCCTTTCTGACCCCTTTGGCTCTCAATCATTCCTTCTCATCAAACCCCATGATCCTGTTGACCTGACAGCCGGGTCTTGACGACCTGAAAGATGTCTTTGGAGCCATGCCCTGTTTTCAGTTCGCCGCGCGTCCGTTTCTTCCTGCGCCCCGGATTTCGGTCAGGGCGCGAAAAGATAGCGCGATGGTCTCCACCGGCTCCACTGCGCCTTCTTTTTCAAGGAAGATCGTTTGGTGGCGAAGCAGATGGTGATGGAGGTTGGCGCTTGTTCAGCGGGTTTGGGTCTGGGCTGAACTCACTATTGGAAGTTATGGGTTGAGAGGGAATAAAGACCTGAGCCAGGTCCGGCAAGTGTCGATCCTTGTTTCTCTGGTCAGGATCTGGTGAATCTGCCGTGATGCCTCCTGAAAGTTTAAGCGTTGTCCGGGGTGGATTGCCTCACAGAAGAGGATATGAAAACCTTGTGTTGTCTGGATGATTGGACTGATCTCTCCTGCGGCAAGTTGAAAAAGGGCATGATCTAGGGTGCGACAGAGCTCACCGGGGCTGATTCGGCCTAAATCACCGCCATCGATGGCGGTTGTACAGTCAGAATGACGCTGGGCCTCCCGAATAAAGCTCTGGGACCGCTCTTCTACTATTTTTGGCGGGAGCGGCACTTGGAGTCTCGCTTCCGGCTCGCCCACCTGATCGTCCATGCCCTGCTGCTTGCCTTGCAGGCGGGAGTGAATGCGCAACGTGCGGTGTAGCAGCGCATCTTTCGGCAGATGCGAATATCTGTTCTCGGTACTGATGAGGATATGACGGACACGGCGTTGTTCCGGGGAAAAACATGAATCTTGATGGCTATTGTAATATCCTTGTATCTCTTGATAGCTTACGGGTTGGGCATAATAGGCAACTCTGGCTAAAATAGTCTCTACCTTCAGGTCATTACCCAGGACGGTGAAGAATTCCTCTGGGCGCAGATTGTTTTTTTGGAGGTGGAGGAAAATTTTTTCTTCACCTCCATGCGCTTTCTGGATCGAGAGAAAGGTGGCTTGAATCAGTTTGTCAGGAATCACAACTCCACAGGCCGCCTCAGACAGGAGGATCTGTTCATGCAGGGTTATCTGATGGTAGGCCTGTTGATATGCCTCTGCATATTCTTCTGGAGTGAGCTCAACGACCTCTTTCTCAAAAACATGAAAAGCAAATTTCATGAGATGAAAGGTCAGAGCTGGCTCAATCTGCCTGGAGAGTATGAAGTGCATAAAGGCCTCTTTCTGCTGTTTGGGAGCCGTTACGAACTAACTTGTTACTTTATAACTCTTTCGTTACGGTTCCCCATGAAGACCGTGCTATTTTCCTGCTGCAGTTATTTTGAATGACGGCTCATGGATACGAGGATCATTCTCAGGGGACACTTTTATTGTAGCGCATCATCGGCGGGAAATAAAATTTTAAATGCAGACAGGGGACAAATTTACGGAATTGGAGGTGGGGGCCACGAATATCCGGTTAAGATAAGAATTTGTATTTAATGTATTTTTTTGACTGGACAACGCTGAGGCAGGAACAAAAATGCGCATGAGCAAGGTGCTCTCGATTCGCATAAGGGAGGAGCTGGCTCATGGGGAGCTCTCCTGTTATACTCTGTTGGCTGACGAGCCACAGATCGGGCATCCCTGCATCGACAGAGGTTTTTCCAGCCGGCATTCCGCCAGCAGTTGTTCATTATTGAATATCTCAACCGTTGGTCCGTCCGCCTTGACCTCTCCCTGATGCAGAACAATCGTGCGTTCGCACAGTTCGAGGACCATGTCAAGATCATGACTGGTAAAAATCCGGGTATGGTGAAAGTCCTTGAGTAAACCGATCAACTGGCGCCGCGAAAAAGGATCGAGACCGTTTGTCGGTTCATCCATGACCAGGATATCCGGTGACATCGACAGCACAGTGGCAATGGACACCCTTTTCTTTTCACCACCAGAAAGATGATAGGGCGGTTTTGCGGCGAGGTGTCTGGCCCCTACTTGTTCCAGGGCCTCATTGACCCGTTGTCGCACCTCCTCTACCGGAAGTCCGAGGTTGCAGGGACCGAAGGCGACGTCTTCATAAACAGTGGGCATGAAGAGCTGGTCATCGGGATCCTGGAACACCATCCCCACCGTCCGTCTGATCTCCGGCAGGGTCGCCTGGGTCAGCGGGAAGCCGCCGATTCGTACCTCCCCGACCGTCGGGGTCAGATAGCCGTTGAGGTGCAGCAGGAGCGTCGATTTGCCCGCACCATTGGCGCCAATAATGGCCACTGATTCCCCGTGATGAATGGTAAAAGAGAGATCATTCAGGGCAACGGTGCCATCGGCATAGACATGCGTGAGGTTTTTCACCTCAACAATATGGTGACTCATGAAAATAATCCTGTAACAGCAGCGCCGAGTATCCCGGTTACATCCTGGGTGCGCAGAATGGTAAAAACCAGTAACCAGCCGACGACGTAGAGATATTCATTGCGGTTGAATCTGTTTATCTGCCTGGAGTGAAATTCTCCTGAAAAACCCCGCACCACCATGGCCATATGGATACGCTCGGCCCGAGCCCAGGTTCTGATCAGGAGATGACCGATCAGGGGGCCGAAGCTGCTGAAGCCCAATCCTTTTTTGCCGCAGGCCCTGAGTTCCCTGGCACGGGTGGTGCGGGCGGCTTCTTCGGTGAGTACAAAGATATACCGGTAGAGGAAAAGGAGCTGGACGGTAAAGACCCTGGGCATACCCAGGCGATTGAGGGCATGACAGACAGATATGAATCCGGTCGTGGCGATCAGAATAATGGCGCTGCCAACCGTCAGGGCACTTCTGCCCATGATGGAAACAAGAGAAACCCATCCCCCTGAGATGGCGACCGGGCCGAGTATCATGTGGATCTCACGATCAAACAGGGGGTTGAACAAGCCGACGAAAAGGGCAATTGGCAGGATTGTCATTATCTTTTTGAGGATATAACTGACCGGCAGGTTGCTGAGGGCCAGGGTGATGACCGGGAAAAACAGAAAAGGAGTCAACTCGGCCAAGGCATAGCGCTTATAGGAAACCACTGCAATAATAAAAGACAGGGTGGTGACAACCTTGGCCCTCGCATCAAGGCGATGGATTACTGAATCACCTGTCGCCAGGAGATCGAGTCTTTTTAAATCAAGTACAGCACCATCAATGGAGCGCATTCCGTTCCTTTGTTCAGATCAAAAATCCGGGCATTTTGTAAAATCACGCCTGATTTGTCCCTAAAAACCTTCCGTCTTCAAGCCTGACCCACCTGATTATCTTTTCGGGAGACAGGTTTCTCTTCTCAGGAAGAAGCCTATGAAGACGGCCATGGCAAGGGTAAGCAGGGACCCGATGCCTCCCGACACACTGGTGCCAAGTCGACTGCTATTCTCCGGTGCTTCCTTGCCGGCAGCTGCAGCTTCGGTTGCCGCTGCCCCACCCTGTGTTGATGGAAAGGAATAATGGGGAAGAAAAGCACTTTTTGCCTGAACGGCAGCCACGGCATGATGCAGGGATTGCTCTTGCCCGGTCACCTTGCCAGCGCCACTGACTTTGGCGATGGACCATTCCAGGCCATCCGGATTTTCCGAGGCATACCAGGAGAGGACTCCCCCTGTCAAGAGGGTCAGCGCGAAAAAGGTCAGGAGGACATTGCGCACGGAAATATTGCCAAGAGGCCGGGTCTCTATGACGCTTTGCAGTATCTCCGGTCGCGCCGTATAGACGAAAGATACTACGGTTGCGGTGACAAGTCCCTCGACAATCCCGATGGCAAGGTGGATCGGCTGCATGACGATAACAAAGGTG
>JANMTN010000096.1:0-2885 GCA_031390685.1 Desulfobulbaceae bacterium | reverse complement strand
TGCAGCAGGTTGCGGAACAGGCAGTCGGTGATCCCGCGAATGGGCGCCAGGTAGAGAAAAGGTTGATTCGTCATTTGATCACTCATGGTCAGGCATTGCCGCCCGGATCCATCCTTCCACCTGGGCCAGGGTCGGCATGATCCCGGCGATCTTGACCTGGCCGTTGATTATCAGGGCCGGGGTGGCGGTGACCCCCAGACGCCCGATCTCATCCCGGTCATGGATCTGTTCGATGTCGGCGGCGACGCCGGCCCGTTCCATGGCGTTGATGACCATGGTCTGCAAGCCGTTGCAGCTGATACAGCCTGTGCCCAGGATACGGATGGTCAGCCCCTGATTGTGGCCGTCATCAACGCCAAGCAGTCGCCGGTATTCCCGTTCCATGGCTTCCCTGTATTTTTCGACCATGGTGGAGGGGATGTAATTTCGTTCCTTGACCGCCTGGAAGATGAAGTCAACCGCCTGGGGCACGGCCATCTCTGCGGCCAGGGCCTGGTTGAAGGCAACGTCGAGTCCGATCAGACCAATAGAGGTCTTGCCGACCCTGATCATTCGTTGGGTGGGGCTATCCATATCTGTTCTGATGTGGTAATTGTGAGAGTTGAAAGTTGAAGGCTTGCCCGCTCCCGTGTCTTGGGGGGTGGGAGAGATGCATTGACCTTTAACCTGTTTTTCTTTGCATCATACGATAAAGCCAGGCCGTTGTTAATAAAGAGCATGGTCATCTGAGTGAATAAAAGGCATAAGGAGCCGTAACGAAATGGTCATAAAGAGTCAAGTTATTTCGTAACGGCTCCTAAAGCGTTGGCAGATGAAAGAAGAAAGAAACGACATTCTTCCTGATCCGGCATTGTTGCGTGAGCAACTGGGGAATTATCCGCAACGGCTGATCACCGCCCTTTTACGGGTGGCTGAGGCGCAGGCGCTGGACCTTTTTGTCATTGGCGGCACGGTGCGTGACTGGCTGCTGGGCAGGATTTCTGGCGATCTGGATATCACGGTGGCCCATGACGCCGTAGCCTGCTGCCGGGCCTTGATTGCCGAGTTGGGTGGCGGCGCTTTTGTTCCCCTTGGTTGTGCCGGGGAAGAGGCGGGACGGGTGGTGTGGCAGGGGCTGACCGTCGATTTTTCCAGTTTTCGTCAAGGGGCGCGGTCCATTGAAGCGGATCTGCGCCTCCGTGATTATACGGTCAATGCCATGGGGGTCTCCCTGGCGTCCCTGCTGGACAGCTCCGTGGCTCTGCGCTTGATCGATCCCCTGCACGGTCTGCACGATCTGGAAGAGAAAACCCTGCGGGCCTGCCCTCATGCCTTTGTCGCCGATCCCCTGCGGATGCTCCGCGGGTACCGGCTGAGCGCCACCCTCGGTTTCAGGATGGATGAAGCGACGAAAACTGAGATTGCTCAGCATTTGCGGCTGATCCGCAAGGTCTCGGTGGAGCGGATCAGTCATGAACTGGATCTGATCATGGCCTCTGATCAGGCCGGCGCAGCGATGGGGGAGATGGCGCAATCCGGTCTGCTCTGGCAGATCATACCGGATCTTGCCCGAGGCGTGGGTATGGAACAGCCGGGTTTTCATCATCTGGATGTGTTTCATCACAGCCTGGCGGCCCTGGGATTCATGGAGGAGATTCTGGCAGATCCAGCCCGGTTTTATCCCGAGTCTGCAATGAGGATTCAAGAGTATGTCGCCCAGCCGGGGATGAAGGCGCGGTTGAAATGGGCGGCCCTGCTCCATGATCTGGGCAAACCTGTGACCATGGCGGTGCGGGAGGACAAGGATGGCCGGGTCACCTTTTATGGTCATGATCAGGCGGGCAAGGAGCTGGTGTTGAAGCTGGGCCGGGAACTGAGATGGAGCAATGAAAACCGGGAACGGGTTGCGGCCCTGATCGGGATGCACATGCAGCCCTTTCATCTCTGCAATGTGCGGCGGGAACAACCCCTGAGCCGCAAGGCCTGTCTGAACCTCAGTAAAAAGGCGGGAGATGATCTGATTGGCCTGTTTCTCCTGGCCATGTCCGACAGCCTGGCCGGTCAGGGTGAGAATAAGCCGCAGGCGATGGAGGCGGAACTGTCCGGGCTGCTGGGTGAGGTGTTGACGATCTATGAACAGTATATTCAGCCTGCTCTCAAAGGCCCGCGTTTATTGAGCGGTCAGGACCTGATTTCCTTGTTTTCTTTGCCGCCAGGCCCTCTTTTTACAAAGATCCTCGCCGCGCTGGAAGTGGCGCAGGTGGAAGGCGAGGTGGCCAGTGAGGAAGAGGCGCATATGTGGGTGCGGCGCTATCTGGAGCAGGAGCAGAAAGACGGGAACAGTGAGATGTAGGAATGATTGATTCATTGGACAGCTTCCCCAATTGTCAACTATTTGAAAGGATCCAAGCTGCTGAGCTGTCGTTTTTCATGTTTGGCAGACTTGTAATGGTATGTTCGGGAAATTGATATGTGGGGGCAGGGGTGTGGTAGGCGAATTTAGCGTGGAGGTTTGCGGCATGAAAAACAAAACAATATTGATAGCAATGGCGCTTTTACTCCTGGCCTTGCTGGCGCCGTACCGACTGTCTGCTGAGACGAAGCCCTGCCCCTTCGATAGCCCCAGGGCGCGGGAGGTATGGAACAATGCCCCGCAAACCCCGGAGGCGTTCTTGCGGGTAGTCAAATCTCTGATGGATAATCCCCACCTGAACGGATTTGACTTTGGAGAAAAGATCCTCGGAGTTGATCGGGCCTATTGGGGACCTACGGGTGTGGCCCGTAGTAAGAGAGAATTTTCCTGCTATAACGTCCCTTCATTGCGGCCGCAGAAAGGGTCTAAGCGGAAGTGGTTTGATCGGACAACCCCATACTTTCCTGTAAATGGGATTTGTATTGAGAATGAT
>JANMTN010000090.1:0-14914 GCA_031390685.1 Desulfobulbaceae bacterium | reverse complement strand
TTGGGCTGACCCGTCTCTGGATGACCAGGCGCGTCCCTTGAATAAGCGAGGCCTGCGCGATGCCCCGGTTATGGGGAAGAGACTTGCCGGCCATCAGGTCAGGGTTGATGCCATCTGGTCCAGCCCGGCACGGCGGGCGGTAGAGACGGCGCATTGTCTTGCCAGGGCCCTGCGGGTTCCCCGAAAAGAGATTGAGCTGCGTGATCGACTCTATTCCAGTGCGATAAATGACCTGTTGCTTGAGATCAGATCATGCCCTGATGAGGTCAAACGTCTGTTGGTGGTTGGGCACAATCCGGTGATCACTGAATTTGCCAATCTCCTGATCGACTTCGGCAGAGACACAGAGATTGAGCTGATTCCTACCTGTGGAATTGTGGCTATTGAATTCTCGCTTTCCTCCTGGCAACAGATAAAAGAAAAAGAGGGACGATTCCTGTTTTTTGATTATCCCAAAAAAGGTGCCACTCCTGTTTGAGGAAGTTGCGGCATCTGAGACGGTGGGTGAAATCATGCGTCATAGACCTGGCAGCAAGGTGTTCAGTGGCCTGTTTTTCCTGACAGGTCTGTTTTTTTTAAACTTCACCTCCCGGGTTATTTTTTCACCACTCCTGCCCATTATAGAAGGTGAGTTTGGTCTTGATCATGCGGCGGCGGCTTCTTTTTTTCTGTTGATCTCTGCCGGCTATTTTTGTTCCATCCTCTTATCCGGTTTTGTCTCGGCCCGTATCAATCATAAAAAAACCATTGTCCTGTCCACCATTGCCTCTGGAGTCGTCTTGCTGTTGTTGAGCCTCTGTTCGACCTTGCCCTGGATGCGCATCGGTCTTTTTAGTCTGGGGCTGGCCGCGGGTTTATATCTACCCTCCGGGCTGGCCTCCATCACCAGACTGGTCACCCCTGCTTATCTGGCCAGAGGTATGGCGGTGCATGAGCTGGCTCCTAATCTCGGATTTGTCGCCGCGCCGATCCTGGTCGATATGATATTCAGGTGCTGTTCCTGGCAGCAGGGCCTGATGTGGTTGGGGATATCGATGATTGGCGCGGGGGTGTTTTATGGCGTATCAAGTGGCGGCTGTCATGAGCGGGGGAGGTCCCTGGACTTTTTGACTTCTCAGGCGATTTTATCGCGACCGGAGTTCTGGCTTATGACGCTGCTTTTTTCGCTGGCAATGAGCTCGAGCCTTGGTGTGTATGCCATGCTGCCCCTTTTTCTCGTTTCAGATCAGGGGATGACCCCGGAACGGGCAAATCGGCTTCTGGCCTTTTCCAGGATAGCGGCCATTATGATGCCTCTCGCTGCCGGATGGTTTGGTGACAGGATGGGGAACAGATCGGTCATGGCGTTCGTGTTGCTGATCGCTGGTCTCTGTACGGTTCTCCTGGGCTTGAGCTCTTTTTTTCCATGGTTGATCGCTTTAGTGATCTTGCAGCCCATGATCGCGGTCTGTTTTTTTCCTTCCGGTTTTGCTGTTTTATCAACGCTGGGGCCTGAAGGGAACAGGGCTCTCGCTGTTTCTTTATGTATTCCTGTGGCCTTTCTTCTGGGGGGCGGTCTGTTGCCCGTCTTGATTGGAGTTATTGGGGATTATGCTTCCATTGGTGCCGGCTTTATGGTAACAGGAACAGCTATGATGGCAGGTGCTGCTCTTTCTTTCTTTGTCTCTTTTGAGAAAAAATGATATGGTTATCTGCTTCATATCTTCCCTATGTTTCGTATTTTTTGTAAATGGTTAAGCATCCTTTCTGTCAGCGTTGCTTTATTGTTTGTGACCCATGAATCGAGTATGCCTTACGGTGCCGGACCATGCATTTCAAGTCTGCTCATAATCCGGCCCACGTTTGTTTTCCCTTTTTTGGAATGAAGTTTCAGCCGTTTGCTTCAAAAAGTATTGACCGGGAGGGTGTAAATCTTTACCTATGTTTGAACAGGCGGCCTGATTACTACAGGAAATGAAGTTGTTGTATGGTGAAGGGTATATTAAAAATTCAGGAGTGAATAAGACATTATGCGTTGGGGTTATAAAACTGTCCAATATGGATTGAAAAAAGAAGGTCTGCTGGGGAGCTCATTTCTTGATGAGGCGGAAGTCGAGCAGTCTTTGAATGAATTTGGCCAGGCCGGGTGGGAGCTTGTGTCTTTGTTTGGCATGCAGGATGGATTGATGGCTGTTTTTAAGCAACCATTGGAGAGGACGGGAGCGTTAATCCATGAACCTATTGCAGTAGAAAATACTGTCGGGTCTCATTTTTCTTTGGACCGTCGGGAAGAGACTGATGCAGATTCGATAATTGAACGTAATATAGGACGTAGGGAGCCTGTTGTGTCGATGCTTGTGGAGAAAGAGGATAAAGAAGAAGGTGTAGGGGGCATTCGGATAGAATAAGCTTTGCCTCATAGCTTCAGTCGGCCAGGAATGAATGAAAGGTGGATAGAAATTATACACCTGGAACAAGAGTGGGTAAAATAGTGGCAGATGGGTTATTGCTCATGTATTAGAGAGTGTTGAGAACTTCTCGTTATTTTGATATGTTACATATTTTTTTCATACTGGCATAATTATTGATAAGTAAAAGGAAAATGAAGAAATTCATTTTTTCCTCCCTCCAAGACGCCTGCTCGTTGCGAGCAGGCGTCTTTTTTTTGTCTTTACGCATAGTCATTTGGATATTTGGGTAAAAATGGTACATCTGCAGATGAAAAAGTGGGTAAAAAAGAACTGCTTTGTGACCTGTGTAGTTAGGTTGTCTGGTAATGCTGCATGATTTTTATTTGTTAAAACGGAGTATTGTGTTATTCGTTTTTGTCTTGGCATAGCAATTGCTTTAATAATATCAAAGAAGGCACTTTATTTTCTTCAAATTTCTTCAGGAGGCATAAAATGAAAAAAGCATTGGTAGTTACCGCATTGGTAGTGAGTATGGGGTTTCTTGGTTGGCAACAGGCATCTGCAAACAGGGGGATGGGTGGTGGCCCTGGAATGGGTGGCGGGTGTCAGAAGGGAGGCGCTGGTTATAGCCAATTGGATGCGGCCTCCAAGGCCAAGGTTGATAAGTTTTATGATGAGACCAAGGACTTACGGAAACAAATGGTTATGAAACATACGGAAAAGGCGGCGCTGATGCAGGGGGAAAATCCCGATGCGGCCAAAGCTGCCAAGTTGGCTGGTGAAATCTTTGACCTGCAAGCCAGTATGCAGGCCAAGGCTGAGGGTGCCGGGGTCCAGGGCTTGATTGGTTGTGGTGGTTGCCAGAGTATGATGGGTCAAGGCATGGGCCGGGGCAAGGGCATGGGTCATGGCATGATGAATGCCGAGCCCAATAAGATGGGAGCTGAAGCAGCGAATAGTCCTGCTGGGAGTGATGCTCTCTAACAAGATTTTCTGAATATCTTCATTTCTGTCTTAAAAGGTTCACCGGACTGGCAGTCTGGTGAACCTTTTTTTTATGAAGGTATGGTAAGCTATACTTTATGTTGTACGCTTTCATGTTCCTATCATCAATATATGGTATGCGGCTTCTTTTATCTGTTGACAAAGTCCTGCTCGCCCATTAAAGATGATAGAATAATTTCAGGTGTCCATTGCAGGACAGTAAAAGGGAACTTCGTGCAAATCGAAGACGGGCCCGCCGCTGTAACCGGGGACGAATCAGGCATAACGTCACTGTCATATTCCGTGAATAATAGGAATATGCCGGGAAGGCGCATGAAGAGAATGATCCGGAAGTCAGAAGACCTGCCTGAAAAGTCAGTATGTTTAAGTGCCGTTACGAACCAGCCTATATTTTGTGGCCATTTCATTACGGTTTTTTATGCCGTTCTTGCTTGTATAAATGACAAGGTTATGTTTGAACGACGGCTTATTTTTAACCATGCTGAATCGTTACCGTCGTGGATTATCGGTAATGAGTATGTGATCTTGTGGATACAAAGGGACATCCCCGGGTCGATAACATTGATGGCTTCTTCACGTTCTGTGCGGGGCCATCAACTTTTCGGTTTGGGGAGTTTTTTCCCTTGACCTCAACTGCTTTTTTTTACAGGAGGTTCAAATGATTCTACAAGAACGGGTGGTGACTAAGATGATGCTTTTCTGGATCAAGGACTGGGACGGTTTTCAGCTTGTCATGCGCCTTTGGCGACGGGGCGGGATCTGATGCCGTAACGGTTTCAGGTTTTATAAAACAAAAAAGGGCAAACCTCTTCGGGTTTGCCCTTTTTTGTTATTCATAATGGAAGCTATGAATCAGCTCTTGGCGGGATTAGAGTGTATAAACTTCTGTCCTTTCAGGATGTTATCCACAGACACCATATTTCCCTTCATGTAAAAAATATTGGGTTTGGTGCCATCTTCTGGCCGAAGGACCCAGACGCTTTCTTCCAGTTGGTGCACCAGTTTGAAGACAATGTTCTCGGGATCGGTCAGATTGCCAAAGGTTCGCGCGTCAGTAGGACAGGCGGAAGAACAGCCGGTCTGGGTTTCCCCTTTTGACAATCTTTCTTCCCAGCAGAAATCACATTTGTCAATGGCATGTTTTTCCGCACTGAAATAGCGTGCGTCATAAGGACAGGCCAGCATGCATGTTTTACAGCCGATACATTTTTTGTTCTCCATCCGAACAATACCTGTAACCGGATCTTTATAGGTCGCTTTGGTCGGACACGCCCTGACGCAAGGGGCATCGTTGCAGTGGTTACACAAGACAGGGATGAATTCTACCTTCTTGTCCAGTTGACTACTATACTTTCGGGTAAGAATACGGGTTCGGTAACCATATTCAGGGACATGATTTGTCTTGTTGCAGGCCTCTACGCATTTTTCACAGTCAATGCACAGTGATTGCCGGATAACCATGCTGTAATGCGGATTATATGGATATTTCTCCACAAAATCAGCGCCGTCAGAGGCATGGGCGACACCACTGAACGTGGAAGACAAAGAGAGGATCTTGCCGCCGGCATAAACACCGGTAATGGCAAAACCCAGTTTCAGAAAGTTACGTCTTTCTTTGATGGTTACCGATTCGGTACCCTCATTTTTCAGCTTGTTTAAATCTATTTTAGGAAATTTCATAGTATTGGTTCCTTTCGATGGTATCAGGCAAGTACCTGTTGTTACCAGATTTTATGGTGACGCTTCATGGCGTCTTCCTCAGTCTCGCCTTCCTCCATGAAATGGATGGCTCCACAACCAGGACAGATATATCCGCCTTCTGGCACGATCTCGTGTTTTTCCAGTTGATGACCGTTGAGCATCTTTTCTCCGGCAAAATAAGCGAAGCAGATAACGGAAAGACCAAACAGAGCGGCCATAATTTCATGGAATGACGGTGTGTATTTGATGATATCAAGCGCTTCTTCGACACCAAGCGAGTGATAAACAGAGATCATCTGACCTGGGACCACAATATCGTAACGCATAAAGAAAATACCAATCATCATGAGGCCAGTGGCCCACAAGATCATGTTAAAATTATTTCCCCGCGAACGAACAAGGAGAAACAGAGGGAGAACCATGCCGAGGAAAATCTCAAAACACCAGAAATTGATGGCATAATCTCCGGTTACAAGCGTCATGATGACAAGAGATTTATCGTGAGACACCATGCCGGTAACGATTTTCCAGATGGTGAAGAACATGATGGTAACGATCAGGAAGATGGTAACCTGGCAGATAGCCTTCATGGCGCGTTCCATGCGCTGATTCATGATCTCAGGGTTGATCTTCCAGGCAAGGGTGGTAGTAAACATGATGGCACAGCCGCCGGACATGGCTGCCGAGATGATAAAATAAATAGGCAGGTAGGGGCCATACCAGAACGGGCGGCCATGCAGCATTCCAAAAACAGCGCCTAGATTACTATGGGCGGCGATACCTACAACCAGTCCAAAGAATCCCAGCAGCCGGGAAAGGCTATGGTTTTGCTCAAGAAGGAAATAATACTCGATGATCATGAAGACCAGATAGGCTCCATATAAGGTTCCCATCCACCACATGTTTGAACTCAGGTTGGGGGAGAGGACATTGTAAATAGCCATGCGGAATGGATTTTCAATGTCAAAGAAAATGATGCAGAAACCGCCAAGCATAAAGATAATAGACATGAAAACTGCGCGCTTGGCTATGGGCATAAAGGCCTCACCGCCGAAAACATGGCCAATGGAAGAAATAATGCAGAGTCCCGTTGAGGTAACAACGCAAAAAACATAGGCCGATATAAGTATACCCCAGGAAATTTCACGGCTTACACCATAGACATGATGGTATCCGGTAATCATTCCGTGCAATCCTACTGATACTCCAGCCACCGCTAGGAGGGCAAAGAATCCCATAAACAGCAGATAGCCAGGGCTTGCTTTCTTCAGGGCGTCAACGCCATGATACCCCCATTTTTTTGAAATATTAACCATACTTCCAGTCATCTGTTCACCTTGTTAAGTAATATTTTAGAATAATTATAACTGTTGAGATCGCAGTCTTCACTTGTCCTGGATGATCTTAGTGTTTACTGTCGCCGTTTTTCTGCTTTTTCTGATCGTCCCTTTGCAGGGCATTTTGCCCTTTCACGCCAATATGGCAGACGGTGCAGCGGGTCAGGTAGCCAAAGGCCTGAGAGGCATTATGGCAGGTGCCGCAGTATTTATTGTGGATCTTTTCCAGGTATTCCCTTTTATTGCCTTGATTCGCGCTGGCTTTTCCTGCCTCTTCCACGGGATCTTTTTTCATGGCAAAAACTTCTTTGTGACATGCCTCACAGGAAAGGCCGCCTTTTTTCAGATGGATCGAATGGTCAAAGGACACTGCCTTTACTGGAAAGGTGAAGATGATTGGGGCTTCAGGGGCAGAATGGCAGGAACCGCATTGGGTGGCGGCATCAAAGGCCTTGTTGCCATCATGACAGCTTCCACAATATTTTCCTTCTTTAAACGATTTCATGGAGAAATCACCTGCTTTTTCAGCAGAACCCTGCTCCATGGCAAAGATCTCATCATGGCAGGCGTCGCATGCAAGGCCAGCGTCCACGGTATGGGTTTGATGGGTGAATGTGGCCTTTGTCGGGGTGGTCCAGACAATTGGTTCTTGCGGACCATATTTATCGGCATCGTATGCTTCTTCCGCCATGCTGGAATTGGCCAGAAGAGATGTAACCAGAAATGCCGCTAATGCCAGTAGATTGATTGTTGACGCTTTGTTTGTGTTCATTGATGTGCTCCTGCCTCCTTTTGATTATAGCTGTTGTGACTGGAAATAATTCAGTGACCCTTGCTTGTCAAAGGCTACTGAGTTTCTTGAAAATTCTGATATTGAGAGGTCAGTGCAGGTAAGTGGGCCTGCGAGACTCTGAAGGTTCATTGTGGGTCATTCCAAATATAGGCCAGAATGGTTGCAAGGGCCTTGAAAATTCAAAAACAAAGAAACTGAATACGATCAAGCGGCACAAAATAAACAACTATAAAGATGTTAAGCAATAAAAAAATGCACATAAAGAAATATAGCATTGGTGCTGCGCTAAGGATCATGTGCCTAATGGTTATATTTTTTAAGTAGTTATCCCTGTCAATTTATTAAAAATATTTTAGAAATATTTTATACTCATTGCATTTGCACAAAATGCAATGAGTTGGCGTCCTGATTTGCCGCTGATATTTTTTTAATATCCTCTTATATGTTTTTCAATATGGTAGCAATGCGTTCACCTGCTGAGATTATTTTTTCCAGGATGTTTTTGTCTTCAACACTTACTGTCGTGTCCTGAAAAGAGTCGGAGAGAAGTTGCGCATAATTGATAATGCCATTGGACAGATTGGTACCTTCGTTAATAATGGCCGCAAGCTGTTCGTCATTTTTTTTGGGAGACTCGTTTGCCATATTCTCAGTTTGTCGGTTTTGCAGAAAATCATTAACGGTTTCGGCTATTTCAATAATCTCGGTGCATGTGTCCGGGCCATAGCTTAAACCATTGGTGAGAAGGTCATCTCTTCTTGCCTGCTCGGAGAGGTGGACAAGGGGAAGCAGGGTTTTCTGATAAATAAAGAGCAGGAAAAAACTGATAATGCAGATTATGCCGCCAAGGGCGCCAATCATGATCGTTTGAAAATGAACAAGCTTTGCCCGCATCTGACTGACAATGATCCGGTCAAACTGCTGAAGATAATCAGCCAGTGTTCGCGTCTGGCGCTGCAGATTGAGGCTGTAGGCAACTTTGTCTTCAGCCGCGATGATATTTTTTGATGAAATGGCGAGTCCTGAAAGATCCACCTGTTTGGCCATGTCCAGTTTGTATTCGGCGGGGATGAAATCGTTTTCCTGTAAGCGAACAAGGGTTGAGTTGAGACCGTTTAGGTCTCTGGAGGCCGCTACCACCTTATCCCAGTCTTTTTCTATCAATGATGACGTAATCTGTTCACGGATGGCGGCAAATTGAAAGATGGACTCCTCGCTTTGAGTGATGATTTTGTTATATTGCCCTGTGAGCTGGTATTGACGGATACCCAGCAGCACCACAAAGGCAAGAAGGCAGGCAACTGAGGCAAAGGCCAGATAGCCAATTTTCTTTAAAGAATACATGGTGTTGACTTTTTTATTTTACTGTGGATGCAGCTTTGGGCGGCAGGGCAACTGGTGCATTCGTTTTTATCGGAAATATCATCTTCAGCTTTTTTCTTGTCCGAACAGGCGAGAATGATATCGAATTCTTCATTGTCAAGTGTTTCAACCTGGATCAGAATCCCGGCAAGGTTTTTCAAGAGATAAAATTTCTGACTGAGAATGGCCACGGCATCTTCATAGCAGGTTGTGAGAAGAGTTTTGATCTCACGGTCAATGGTCCTTGCTGTTTCGTCGGCCATGGGCAGACGTGGGGATGAGATGCCAAGAAATCCGCTGTCGTCGATAATAAAGGCCTGAGGGCCCATGGTCTCATTCATGCCCCATTTGCAGATCATATTGGTTGCGATCTCCGTTGCCTGGAGGATATCACCCTGGGCGCCAGTGGAGCGTTGCTTGAAGGCGATGTCTTCGGCGGCACGGCCTCCCATCAGGATGGTGATTCTGTTTTTTAGATAGATGTAAGAGTAGGCGTGCCGGTCGAATAAAGCGAGCTGCTGGGTTTGTCCCAAGGCCCTGCCTCTGGGAATAATGGTAATTTTATGGAGTGGGTCGGCATCAGGAAGGGTTTTGGCAATAATGGCATGTCCGGCTTCGTGGTAGGCAAGGATGGTGAGATCCTGTTCGGTCATGATCATTCCTTTGCGCTCCACCCCCATCAGGATACGATCCCGGGCCAGCTCAAAATCTGTAAGGTCAACGGCCTGCTTGCCGCCACGTGCTGCCATAAGGGCGGCCTCGTTAACCAGATTGGCAAGTTCCGCTCCGGTAAACCCTGGGCACATCTGCGCTATCTGATCCAGATCCAGATCCGGGGCCATTTTTATCTTGGCGGCGTGGACTTGAAGAATCTGCTGGCGCCCCTTAAGGTCAGGAGGCAGGATGTTCACCTGACGATCAAACCGCCCCGGACGACGCAGGGCTGAGTCAAGGATATCAAGCCTGTTTGTGGCCGCTATGACGATAATATTGTCCGAAGTCCCAAAGCCATCCATCTCAACAAGCAGGGCATTCAGGGTCTGACTCCTTTCGTCACTGCCGCTGGCGGATGCTCCACCGCTGCGACTTCCTCCAACTGCATCGATTTCATCAATGAAGACAATGCAGGGGGCGTTTTTTTTGGCCTCCTTGAATAGATCTCTGACCCGGGAAGCGCCGACGCCGACAAACATTTCAACAAAATCAGAACCGCTGAAACTATAAAACGGTACGCCCGCCTCACCGGCAATGGCACGGGCCAGCAGAGTCTTGCCTGTTCCTGGAGGTCCCTGCAATAAGACTCCTTTGGGGATGGTGGCGCCAACCTGGCTGAATTGGGCTGGATTTTTCAGAAACGCCACAATCTCCTGGAGCTCTTCTATGGCCTCAGGGATACCGGCAACATCATTGAAGGTCACAACCTTGTGGCCGTCGTCAGGAAGGATGAGTTTGTCAGTGGCAAACCTGCTTTCTTTTTCTTCTCTTTTTATCCTGCTCAGCGAGAGAACAATGACAAGAATGAGCAGGACAACATAGAGGAGGGCCAGACCCTGCAAGGTAATCTCAGAGCGATCCTTGTTGAAGATGATACGGATATTCTTGTCCTGGAGTTCGGCGATAAGCTCTTCTGGCTTGGGAACTGTGGTGACATAGGTAAAACCGGGAGTTGTACTTATCTCTCCAGCGCGATGACTGACTACAACCCGGTTTCCGGTAAAGGTCATGTCAGAGATATCATGATGACTGAGGCAATAGAGGAACTCGCTGTAATTTCTTTCGGGCAGGCGGTGTTCAATGGTCCATATGAGGTAACAGCCGCCGGCAAAGAGGGTAAAAAGAAAAAAGATAAACAGGTTGCGAGCGAGAATGGCCATGATGGGAGTTCCTTGGATAAAAAAGACGTGATTATATGGGCGTATTCTTTCAGGTTGATAGTCAGGTCGAAACGTTTATGGTATTTCTTTCAAAGAAATACATTTTGCTGAACCCTTAAGAATTATTTGTGTCAGCCATTGTCAAAAAATAACTGTACCATTGGAATATCGTGAGCGGCACAAGGGGCCGTAACGAAATGGATAAGAATGTAAGAGTTATTTTTTAACGGCTCCTAAGAATATGCTCCGTTATATCACACAAATAGCCAGAGAAACATATCTCCCTGGCTATTTGATTTTTTGTGTCTTTTTTTACCCAAAAACTTATAAATACTCAGGTTGTCTGGGTGAGGGTTATAGGTCTGAAAGAAAAATCAACTACCAGTAATGGCAGTGATCATACTTTTAACGAGGGCAACAGGTCCGCCATCAGAAATCATGGCGCTGGAGAGACAAATAAGGCTCCAGATTCCAATGGCTACAGCAAAGCCGGCGGTAATAAAGGTTCCAAGTTTATACAACTCGCTGTCAGCACTGGCGGAATTATGGGCGGTTGCTTTGGTCTGCTGTTTTGTGATTGCGTTGTTTTCCATGGCGAGACTCCTTTTGATATGAGATTTTAGGTAGCGGAACGTTGATTTGTCATCCGCGCACATATTTATTTGCAGAAATGGCTGTTGCTCTGTGATTATCCGTTGATTGCCTTGAAGAGGCTGGCGACAAGGTCAATTGGTCCTCCACTGTTGACGACACCGGCAATCATGCTGGCAATCGCCCAGCAGCCAATGATACCGGCTACAATACCAACAGCTATGATTCCAGTCTTGGAGATTTCTGTGCTTACGTTGGTGACTGCGGTGCTTGCCGCGCGACTTCTATCCGTGCCAGTTGAGTTTTTCATACCCGCTCCAAGGTAGTTTGTTTGTTTTGAATCCGTAACGAAACGATTGATGCCTTCCTGGTCATTTTATTACGATCCTGTGTGCCATTCTTGCTGTCTTGACATCTTTAATGCATGCAGCGTGCCAGAATCTTTTTACGTTTAATTGAAAATATAGCACGTATAACTAACTGTTCTTCCAATTTTTTTGCTGTTTACGGGTGGCGAAGTGTGGGTGTGGTAAAAGTGGGCGGGATGGCTGATATTTGTGGCATAAGTGTTGCCAGTCTTGCAATATTGTTGCAAAACTATTGCAATAATATTGCAAGACTGTTGCGTTGAGGAAGTTGTGTAATCATTTTTATGGGCATGGGTGGGAATGTTATGCGAACTCGTCGGGTTCTATTCCCTGGCGTTGCATCTTCCGGTACAGGGTGCTTCGATCGATATTCAACATCCTGGCGGCCTTGGATTTGTTGCCTCTTGCCCGTCTCAGGGCATCAATGAGTTCATCTTTTTCGCTGATATAAGGAGAATTAGTGCTGGCGTTCATTGCTGTGGTGTCTTGTCGGCCTTTCAGGCTCTCTGCTGGCGTCAAGGCAGGTATTGTCTTCTGGAACATCTGTTGTGAACGAATCTCGTCAGGGAAGTGTTCGAGGGAGATAGTTGAGCCTTCGCACAGGACACAGGCCCTTTCCATGACATGACTGAGTTCTCTTACGTTTCCCGGCCAGGGATAGAGAGCAAGGGTATTCATGGCCTGATCGGAAATTCCGAGGATGTTTCTTTTCAACTGATCTCGGAACAAAGAGAGAAAGTGATACGCTAACATGGGGATTTCACCTTGGCGATCACGTAGTGGCGGCAGTCTAATCTCCACTACCTTCAAACGATAGTACAGATCTTCGCGGAAAATTCCCGCCCTTACTTTTTCGATGAAATTGACATTGGTTGCCGCAATGACACGGACATCTACCTTTACTGGTGTGTCCTGACCAACAGGGGTGAAGGTCTTCTCTTGCAGAAAGCGGAGAAGGCGCAGTTGCATTCGTGGCGAGATGTCGCCAATCTCATCAAGAAACAATGTGCCATGATCGGCTTGCAGGAGCCGTCCGGGTCGATCGCGGTCGGCGCCGGTGAACGCACCTTTCTTGTGGCCAAAAAGTTCACTCTCAAGCAGATCTTCAGGGATAGCGGCGCAATCAACTTTAATGAGGGGCATATCTTTTCTGGGACTTTCCGCGTGCAGCGCCTCGGCGGCAAGCTCCTTACCTGTTCCTGATTCTCCAGTAATAAGAACGGCCGTGTCCACCTTGCCCACATTTTCAATCAGTTTATAAACACCCTGCATCACCTGGCTTGAACCGATATAGCCGTGGAAGCGATTTCGTATGTCGCTGATTTCATCTGGTGTCGGAAGAGTGATATCTCTGGCGACAATGACAATCCCGCTGAATTCATCCTGCCCGTCCTGGAGCGGGGCGGCATTCAGGCTGATAATCCGAATGTTGCCGTCAGCTTTACGGCATTCAATCTGATGTTCCCTGACCTCCTTTCGATTATTCAAGACCTGTAAGGCATCCTGAAGGCAGGTGCGGCCCATTTCGTCGGGAAGGGCTTTTATGTTTGTCGGGGGATTGTCCTCATCGTAGGCCAGCCAATTCCTGGCAGTATCGTTGAGCTGGATGATATTCATGTCATTATCAATAGTAATGATCGCGTCACGAACGGAGCTCAGGATCGCCTCCAGATAGCGTTTATACTTTTCGTTTTCCTTGAGGAGCTGTTTTTTTTCTTTCTCAAGCTCCCAGTGCTGCAAGGCCTGTCGGACAAATCTGAGCAGCGTTTCCTTGTTGACAGGCTTGGAGATATAATCAAAGGCCCCATATCTTACCGCCTCAGCGGCAGAATCGAGATTGGGGAAGCCGGTAATCATGACGACCGGGCACAAGATGCCGGTCTTGCGAATTTTGCGCAGGAGGTCCGTGCCGCGCGCACCTTCAAGGACAATGTCACTGATGATCAGGTCAAATTCCTGGGTCTGGATGGCAACAAGGGCCTCTTCAATCGTGGCGGCAGTGGTGATGGGTCCGTAGCCATCTCTGGCCAGAAACATTTCAAAGGTGAGACGAATGCTTGCTTCGTCGTCAACAATGAGGATCCTGGCATTTTTATCAACTATTTCATCATTTTGCATGGAGTGAGCCTGAAGTGGGGATTTGAATGAGCATCTCGGTGAATTGATGCATTATCGAGTTGACCTTGATGGTGCCGCCATGATCCTGGATAATCCCGAAGCTGATGCTGAGGCCAAGCCCAGTCCCTTGCCCTGATGGTTTAGTGGTGAAAAACGGATCAAATAACCGATCGAGGATGCCTTGCGGTATCCCGGTGCCCAGATCACGGATGGTTGTCTGGATCCAGGTTGTTCGATCTGCGGCGGTGGTGACAGGGTGACAGGAAATCAGGATTTTCTTGTCCGGAGAAGTGGTGGGATAGCGCTTGTTCAAGGCAAACCTGCTGTTGCTCAGCAGATTAAGGATTACTTGCTGCAGTTGGCGGAAATTTCCATAAATAGGGCAGGGGGCTTGGGAAAAGTCTGTGCTGATCTGGATGCCATCTTTTTTGAATTGATGCTCGATCAGTGACAAGGTGGCCTCGATAACCCGGATCATGTCGATGGGTTCATTCTCCTGATTGCCTTCCCGGGCAAAAGAGAGCAGATTCTTGATGATGGACGCGATTCGTTCCCCTTCATTAATAATCCGGGTGAGAAGTTCTGCCTGGAGTGAGTTTTTTTCACTGTCATCAAGGAGGAGTTGGGCAAAATTGATAATACCGGTAATGGGATTATTGACTTCATGGGCAACGCCTGCCGCCAGTTCACCGATGGCTGCCAGTTGCGCCGTGCGCATGGAATCAACTTTTCGCACTTCATCGGGGGTCAGTTCGCGGGCAATCAGTAATATTTTCCGGATGATACCATCACTATCCTTGACCGGTGAGATAGTGAGCAGGTACTCTCCAAAAAGGCCGGGCAGTCTTGTTTCTTCAACCCGAAGGGTGCAGGTACGTAAAAATGATTCCAGCGGACATTGCAAGTGGGGGGAGCTGCCACCATGGATAATCTTGCATATCCCCATACCAAGGATCTGATTCTTTGTTTTACGGGCGGCATTGATGGCGGCCAGATTGGCATCGATGATAATGCCTTCCGGGGTGACAACCAGTACCGGGTCCTGGATGGCGTCAAAAAGCTCATCGCCACTATTGTCTTTTTCTGTGGGGCAAGCGAGGTGCTGGCATTCCTGGGTATTTGATGCGGCAGGTGCTGGTTTGACAGGAGTCTTTGCCATCTTTTTATCCGGCTATCAAGGCCAGAACCTTTTTCACCACATTACCATCAGCGGTCCTGCCGAAATGTTTCATGATGGTCCCCATGGCCTGCATGGGACTTTTGAATTGTGACAGGTCTATGTTTTCCTTGGCCCAAGCCATGATCTCTTCCTCGGTGGCCATTTTCGGCAGATACGATTCCAGGACCTGCAGATAGTCGGAAGTGGCCTGTTTGG
>JANMTN010000084.1:0-5395 GCA_031390685.1 Desulfobulbaceae bacterium | reverse complement strand
TATTGGTTTGTGGTCTTGCATCCGGGAGATGAGATTGACCCCGCTAATATCCAGCGTATTTTGGGGAAAGAAAGCCCGGTTTTTTTTAGTGATGGTAAAAGCAGACTGGGTGTTTTTTTTGATCAGGCTCATCGGCAATATGTAACGTATGAACTGATTCCCAAGGATTTTGTGAATGCCCTGGTGGCCTCTGAAGATAATAATTTTTTTTCCCATTATGGCTTTGATCCGTTGGGAATTATGAGGGCGGCTCTTAAAAATTATCAGATGGGTCGGGTGGTACAGGGTGGAAGCACCTTGACCCAGCAGACGGCAAAAAATCTTTTTAAGCGGAGTGGACGCTCATATCAGGCTAAAATCAAGGAGCTGCTTTTTGCCCTCCGCTTGGAATATTATTATCCAAAAGAAAAAATTTTTGAGTTCTATGCGAATCAGTTTTATGTGAGTGGCAATGGACATGGCATAGGTGTGGCCGCACGCTATTATTTCAATAAGCCGGTGGAGGAGCTGTCGCTGCTTGAAAGCGCCTTTATTGCCGGTAGCGTGAAGAAGCCAAACTACTACAACCCCTTTATTAAAAAAACTGACGAGGCGGCAGGTACAGCTCGAGAGAATGCTCATACCCGTGTTCGGTATGTTCTTGAAAAGATGCGTGAGGCAGGCAAGCTTACAGATGAGCAGTTTCGTGAAGCGATCGGGAGTAAGCTTGTGTTTCATCGTGGAACAATGGGGTATGCCCAGGATTATGTAATGGACATGGTAACCGATGCTGTGGCTACGCCAGATGTTCTTGAAGCGCTAAAAGCCCAGGGGATTGATAACCTTTCTACCTCAGGGTTACGGATTATCACTACCGTTGATGAGGGGCTGCAGAAGCAGACCCTCTACTCGCTGCGTCAGGAGCTTTCCCGTCTGGATGTGCGCTTGCGTGGTTATGTCCGAGGCGAAGTGCAGAAAGAATTGCAGGAATCTGGTTATGCAGGCGATATGTTGCTGCAAAAAAATGCATTCCTTTTTGGTACTATTGCAGAAATTGCGAGAACTACCGAGAAGGGAAAAGCTTCAGTGCATATTAAAATCGATTTAGGGAGAAATTTAGGGACAGGGGTGATTCAGGAGCAAGGGCTTATGGGATTGCTTGCTTCTCAGGTGAAATGGAAACAAGGTGCTTGGAGTGATGCCGGGGTGAAAGACCTGCCCTTGCTGTTGTCTGAGTTGCGGGAAGGGGATAGGGCATGGGTCAGTATTCAGGAGATCTCATCTGATGGTGTCGTGGCGCTTGAGCTGGAAAGATTTCCAAAAATTCAGGGTGGAGCGTTGATTCTTCAGGAGGGCGTGATCAAGGCTATGGCTGGTGGCGTGGAGAATCGATTTTTTAATCGGGCCATTTATGCCAAACGTACCATGGGTTCCGCTTTTAAACCTTTTGTTTATACGGCAGCCCTGCAACTTGGCTGGAATGCGACGGACCTGTTGAGCAATAAGAGAGATGTCTTTGTCTATCAGGGGCAGCCATATTTTCCCAGACCAGATCATAAAAGTGAAAACAGCCAGGTTTCGATGAGTTGGGCCGGTGTGCATTCGGAAAATCTGGCTTCTGTCTGGTTGCTCTATCACCTTTGTGACCATTTGAGTATGAAGCAGTTTCAGGAGGTTGCGGCCCGTGTTGGTTTGTCTCCCAAAGATCTCTCAGGGGAAACAGAATCCTATGAATCTTATGTGGCCAGGATCAGGGATCGACACGGGATTGTCATTAACAGGGGTGTTGTTGAAAAAGCGGCTTTTGACCAGGCTGTTGCCAATCTGGAAACGGATTTTATCTTTGAAAATCGTCTTCCTGAGTATAGGGTCATGAAAAATCTGCAATATGGGTCGGTGTCTGGAGGTTCCGCAATCGATATTGATACCAAGGATATGACGGAGCTGGAAAGGCAGGAAATTTATATGCGGAAGTCTCTTCTGGCAGGTCAGAACTATCTTACCCTTGTTGCCCTGCAACAGGAAATGTCGTCTTATCGTCGTGAAGTGGATGATCCGTGGACTTCGTCAGATTTTTTTACTGCTCGGGAGAGTCGGGGACAGGCATCACTTTATTATGATTCCTTGCATGACCGCTATACTTTTACCAGAAGGAGACCAACTGGAGCACTGCGGACAGTTGATTTAAACCAGCTGCGAGAATCATTGCTTCAACAGGACGGTGCCGGGCAGGAAAAATTCTGGTCTGACGTATTGTTGGATTCCCTATTGTCTTCGGCAACGATGGATATGGTTCGCAAACAGATTCATTTTGAATCTAAGCGATTAAATGCTTTGCCGTTATATAATTTAGATGTTTTGTCCTCGGTAAAAGATTTCAGATTATTAGTCGGCCTCCAGTATCTTATTAAATTTGCCCAAGAACTTGGAGTGAAAAGTCAACTTGATCCCGTTCTCTCCTTTCCTCTTGGTTCTAACGTGGTGACTCTGCTTGAGTTTGTGCGGATGTATGAGGGAATTGTGACCGGAGAGGTGGTCTTGAGCGAGGGACAGGGGGAGGAGGCCCGTGATTTGCTTTCCATTATTGATCGCATTGAATCTGCAGAGGGCGAGGTGCTTTATCAGCCAAAGCGTAAGCGGGCCAGGCTAGTGGCCCCCGAGACATCTCTTGTTACAGGTCATATCCTTGAGAATGTCGTAAAATTTGGAACAGGGCGTTATGCTGATAAAAATGTCAGGCTGTCAGCAATAGATGACGAGGCCGCTAAAAAATTTGCAGACTTTGACCTGGCGATTCCACTTTTGGGAAAAACAGGGACAGCCAATAATTATACCAATGCTTCATTTTTTGGCTATCTGCCAGGGCTGGCACCTCAGGGAGAGGGGTTGGCGGCTAAGGGCGGGTATGCGGTTGGGGTCTATGTGGGTTTTGATGACAATGAGGATATGCGTCGCTCTTCAACCAAAATTACTGGCTCTGAGGGTGCGCTACCCATGTGGACTGAATTGGTTCGTGAATTGCTAAGGGAAAAAGGCTATGTGCAACAGCTTGATCCTGTTGAAATTTCTTTTTCCGGTCTTATCTTGCAGCGACCGCCATTAGGTCAATTGAATCTGGCGGTTCAGGCCGACCGTGGGGGGAAGTTGCCGTCTAAAGTCAGGGAGGTGGACGTCAAAAATCGCCTGGTTCCTTCGATTATGACCTTTGGTGAGTTGGATGATGCGGGAGTATTTATTCCGGCAAGGCAGTATAAGCCTTTTTGGAAGGCTAACGAGTCTTCTGCCGGTGCTGATTGAGATAGCGGTGGCTAATGATATTTTTGTTTGATTCTACTGGGTGTTTTTGGAGAGATTGCAAAAAAAGAATAATCTGCGTATATTAAGAGCAGGTTTATTTGGGTAATGCTTGTGGTGTTTCTCGTGATTGTTATTTTTTATAAAAAAACAGATAGATATATTATGATTAAAGTGAAATTTGTATTGCTGGTTATTTGTTGTTCAATGATAATGAGCGGGTGTTTTTATGAGCAAAAAAAGACGATAAGCTCTGCCGCCCCGGTTGCCTCCGAGCACTCTCAATCTTCAGACGCAACAGAGAATGAAGGTAGGGTATATGGATCGATTCAACCTGTTGAACAATCAGGCGTGGCCGTTACTGATGCGGAGCGGATCATGCCATCTGTCGAGTATATAACTGGCCGAATTTCTGAATATAATAAAAAGATAGATCGCTGGAGAGAGCGAGATAATCAGGCCGCTGTTTTGCGGATACCGGCTGATGAATCTGAAAAAATGGTAGGTTGTTTCCGGGAATTACAAAAGGTGTTGAACGGCTATAATCGACTGCATGATATCCTGTTGCGTCAGGCGTCGATGCCGATAAAAGGAACAATGAGCGCACAAGAAGTGTATGCGTTGCAGCAGAGCGATATCGCCTTTGTCGATGGATTCTGCGGTCAGGTTGTGGCCGGAGAGTCTAAGGGATTGACAAAGAGTGAAGGGCCAGGCGAGCTCTCTTCTGTTGAGGCTGTGATTGCGCAACTTGCCGCAAATGGGAAATTTGAGGAACTGGTGCAGGCTTGGAACCAGATGCCAGAGACAACGGCAGCCAGGGTGTCAATGAATACCAAGGTATTATACGGAAAGGCCTTGATGGCGTTGCAGCAGGAAGAGGAGGCTATAAAGGTGTTTCGTCAGATGGTTGATCAGATGGCGAGCCCTGATGGCCAAGGTGCGGATCTTCTTTCGGTGCGGAAAATTTTGGCGGATCTGTATATTGCCTCGGGTCATTATCGGGATGCGGAGGCGCAATATCTCGAATTATCAAAAGAATACAAGAATATGGTTAGTATTGAGGATTGGGCTATATTGCAACGCTCCATGCTGACACGGGGTGAGCAGGACGGGCCTGAGCTCAAGGACTACTCAGCTCTGTTAAAAAATTATCTTGGTTTTAGTCCCGTCAGGGACGGTTATACTGTGGTGTGGCAAGCGGATAAATTTCTCCAGACTTATCCTCGCTCTCCAGTCGCGTCGAATGTGGACCTTATCAGGACTGCTGCCCGTGAACAGGCCGATAAGTGGTCTAATAAGACCTTGATAACAACGGGTGAGCTTGCTGCAAAAAAACCTGATCAGGACGCATTGGTTAAACGTGAGGCAATTCCTGACGTTATTGTTCCCCCGCCAGCGACGCAACCACAGAGCCCCCCAGGTACGGGTGAGATAACGATTACAGGGAAGGTTGAGAGCGAAGCCGTTAAACTCGAAAATGCACAAGAGCTGGAGCATCGATGGAATGAGGGCATGCGCTTAATGGAAGGAGCGCAGTATGATAAGGCTATTGAGATATTTACTCCCATGCTAGAAACTGAGTATGCGGCAAAGGCTGGCAAGAAGATTACCGAGGCGTCATTGCTTGCCGCTGAAGCTGAACGGCGCAAGGCGGCAGACCTTTTCATTCGTTTCACCAAGGCCCCTGATGTGGAAAGCAGGAAAAAATTATTAATTGAATCACGTAAATATCTCCTGGATATTCTGGTTAAATATCCAGATGTGGAAATCACGGAGAAGGTTCTTGGTAATATTAAAAGAGTGGAAAAAGAAATGAATGCCATTGATCCTAACCTTATTCAGCAAACTGGTCGTGTTGGGGGTGAAAAACCAAAGGCTGTTGAAAAATCAACATTGAAAGCCCCAGTCACTCAAGCCGTTCCGACAGGGTTACCCCCAGCCGGACAATCTTTGACAATAAGGTAAGATTGAGGATGCGGATGAATGTCTTTTGCAGTTACCTTGTTTTTTTCATTGACATGGGTTTGTTGATTGAGTAGTTTGCCGCGGTCGCCGGGTGCGGCCCATTTGATGTGAGCCATCCGGGTAATGTAGGAAGCGACAGGGCAGTAAAAAGAATGAC
>JANMTN010000073.1:0-6989 GCA_031390685.1 Desulfobulbaceae bacterium | reverse complement strand
AAGCTTCAGATAAGAGGCTGAAGGTAGAAGGCTGTAGGAAAAAGGCCAAAAAGCCCGTTTCGTTTCACCATATGGTGAAACGAAACGGGCTTTTTGGCCTTTTTCCTACAGCCTTCTACCTTCAGCCTCTTATCTGAAGCTTACGATACTATATATGACAGACGAGAACTGGACAATTGGCATAGCCGATAACCCGTTCGGTGACGCTGCCCATGAGCAGGCGGGTCAATCCTTTCCGGCCATGAGAACCCATAACAATAAGATCGCTTGACCGTTCTGTTGCCAGATCAACTATGGCCTGATGGGGTTCACCGTCTTTGATGAATACTTCCGTTTGCACCCCAAGATCGCCGGCCCACTTCTTCACCTTGTCCAGCACCTTGTCCGCCTCCTTGTACAGTTCTTGCACAATGGTCTGGCCCATAGCGTAAAATTCATCATTGGTGTAAACAACGGAAACAGCGGCAAGTTTTGACCCTCGCTCCTGTGCGATCTCCAGAGATCTCGCCAGGGCGTTGTCACACGATGGCGAACCATCCGTTGCCAGCAGGATATTTCCCCAGGCAAGGGTACACTTTTCTGGAATCACCAGGACATCTTTGCGTGTATGGCCGATAACCCTGGCAGTCACACTGCCCATGAGTTCTCGCTCCAGTCTACCGCCGCCGCGGCGACCCATAATAATGAGATCACAATTTTCCTCAGCGGCCACACGCACGATCTGCTCATAAGGCTCGCCTTGCTCCAGATCGGTCAGGATGTGAACATCTTCGTTCTCGGCAATCTTCCGGGCCTCGGCCAACAACCGCTCACCAGGCCCGGTAATAGCCTCTTTGATATTGGAAACACCAATGAGATCAAGATCGCCCTGATAGGTTGGCACCACCGCCAGCACCTTGATCCAGCTCTTGTCTTCCCTGGCAAGATGACCAGCCAGGGTAAGGGCGTTTTTGGCAGAGGATGAACCGTCATAGGCTGCCAGGATCTTCCGATATTTAGCCATGACGGACTCCGGCAAGCGTTTTTTGGGCTCTCCGATCAGCGGTCATCCCCTTGACCATGGCCACAATGATGATCAGACCGGCAGAACCAAGGGCCAGGAGAAGGGACCAGTAACTGATCCTTCCGAGCACGGTAATGGTGCCCGCATCAATCGGGGCAATCATTCCAACATCGGCCAGGTAGCCGGGAACCATAACGCCGCGGCTGACCGCAACAATCAGCATGGTAGTGGCCATAACCACCTTGATGATGTAATCCTTGACATAAGTGGTGCCCAAGGCCCCCAACTGCACGCCAATAAGGGAGGTGGCCAGGAGCAGCAGGGAAAGACGGATATCAATTAAACCGCTTAGCCCCCACTGCACGGAACCCCAGGCCCCCATGACAAAGGCAATAATCAGCTCGGTGGCGCTGGCGACCACGGCAGAAGCGCCGAGGACATAGATCATGCCGGGGACGCCGACAAAGCCGCCGACGGCGATAGTTGCAGCCAGCATGCCGGTGAGCACGCCAATCGGGATGGTGATCCAGGCGGAGATGGTGATATTGGCAGTCTTGAAATGGATCATAGGGGGAAGATTGATCTTCTGCATGGCGATGGCCAGTTTACTCACGGTCTCTTCGCCACCACCTTTCGCCATCTTCCAGGCATCGTAAAACACATAACCACCAACAAACACCAGGACAACCATGAAAACCGCGCTGATATAGAGATTGGAACCGGCGCCGCCAAACTGACTCAGGATGAATTTCTGGATCTTGATGCCGATCTGCACTCCGATAATGGCAGTAACGGACATAACCAGGCCGAGCTTGATATCTGCCTGACCATATTTCCAGCGTTTATAGGCGCCGACCATGGCCTTGGGGAACTTGTGGCACATATTGCTGGCCACGGCCACCGCGCCCGGAACGCCAAGAGACATCATGGCCGGGGTCATGACAAAGGCGCCGCCGGAACCGATGAAGCCGGAGAGCAATCCGCCAATGGCGCCAATGGCCAGCAAGGCCAAAAGCTTGCTTACTGTCATATCCATGAACATGACGGAGAAGTCCTTCATCACATTTTCCCCGGCATGTTTATCGAGGTTGATCAACACCTTGGTGTTCATCTTCATGTCTTCAACCTTCATCTTCTCGCCAAGGGCCAGGATTCGGAGCTCCTTGGTGCCATCTTTCTCAAAAACTACCGTGCGCTCGGCACCATTAACCTGGGTAACAATACCCTTAAGCATATCCTTGGATGGCCCGTCTCCAGCGGCAAAGGCCGACTGGGTCAAAACAGGAAGAACGGCGAGGACAAACATACATATAAGCAATAACTTCTTCATCGTGGGTACATCTCCTTTGTGCAAGCTTGTAAGCAGCATATAAATAGCTGAAAAATTATTTTTTGGCCTCAAGTCCCAGACTGGACAACAGATTGCTGGCAAAGGCCCCATGGATAAAAGAAAAGAAAAAAGCAGCACCCACTGGATAGACCCATCGCCATCCGCCCATGGTAAAGATATCGGTTACCAGTCCTTCATTTTTAAACAGCAAAATATAAGCGGAAATCGAAATTGCCCCAAAAAAAGCAGTCTTCAGATAGGGCTTGCTCTTCACCGGACCCGGGGCTGTCACCCTGCTCCTCTTTCCGTCTTTCAGGATCTCCCTTGCTGTACCATGCTCTCCTGCTTCGGCAAAGGCGACCGCCATCATGTTTTTATCAAATTGTGTTGCTTCCATTTCACTTCTCCCCTCTTTTGTTAAATGTACTGTTAAATGCACAAGGTATATTCACGCCACCGGTTGTTCGGCATAGACCACAACCGGGCAGTGCAATGTATGAAATTTTGCCAGCATGGTTTCCCTGGCCTTCTGGCAGGTTGAATTGCCAGCCTCTATGGCATCGAAGACAACACAGAGAAGATTTCGCCTGTTGGCGGCATATTTGAGAACCTCCGCCGCCAGACACTCTTCTCCCATGACCAGCTGATAGATGATGCCTTTTTCCCGTAATGAACCTTGAGTCACCTCAACCAATCTGTTCTTTTGTTCAGCTTCACAGGCCATGCTCTCTTCAGCCGCATGCATCACATGGAAAATCTCTAAATTGCCACCAATACGCTGGCAGAGCTGCATAGCATACTGCAGGGCCTTGGGATTGATCTCCGTTCTGTCAGTCCCAAGGAGCACACGCTTATAAGCATTCTTGTTAGGTTTAAGAAACTGACGGGCTATTTCGAACTCACCGGCCTCGGCAAAGGTTGCCGCGGTCATGGATTCTTCAAGTTTCTCAAAAATGGTTGCCAAAAGACTCATGGGTGGTTTCGTAATAAAAAAGTTGGTTCAGTGCGCTGCCGGGGTTGGCATAATCTTACGACCGGCCATTTTTTCCACCCTGGCTTGCTGTTCCTGTTTTGGCTTCCGGTCTCTGGACAACTCTTCCTGGGCCCAATCAAACTCACCAGCTTCCGTAAAGGTTATCGCACTCATCATTTGATCAAATCGTGACATTTTTGTGTTCATGGCAGTCCTCCGTAGGGATATATGCTAAAGTCTAATTCTTGAGTGACGCTGTCTTACACCACCTCATAAAGCAACAACCATGCCATCCAACCACTATATTATTTAATCTTTTATTTCAAATAGTTACACCATAAACTCTTATCAGGGCCCTCGTTGCGGTTCTGCAACACAGGCAGCACATAAAAAAATATAATTAAATAAAATCAGCATCTTATATTGTTGTTACAATAAAAAACATGCTGTTACTAAATGCAACCTCTGGACTTTATTCCTGGCTGGAAGTATGGTGTACACAGACAGAATGCGGACAGAATTACCATGACCACGTACTCCAAAATCTCTTGACTCGGCCGTCATTCAGGCAAGCGAAGACTCCGGCCATGGTCTGCTAAATGACAGGGTTATTTTTTGTAACGGCTTTAAATAAAAGGCTGATCATGTTTCAACTTGGCATCCGCAAAAAAATCACCTACGGCTTTTATCTCTTGCTCATCATCACGGTGGGCTCGGCTATCCTGACTTTTGCCATCGTCAAACGGGTTGAAAGACAGGTGACCTTCAGTGAAGTTGTTGAAGATTTTTTCAATACGACCCTGGAGGTGCGCCGATTCGAAAAAAATTATTTCCTCTACCGCCAGGAAAAGGACTTTCAGGAAAATCAACTCTACTGGCTGAAGATACGGGACATCTTTGAAAATAATTATTCTGCCCTGCATCTGGTGGTTTCATCGGCTGATATTCAACGGTTAGCACATGTCATTGCCGCCTATAATGAATACATGGGGCAGTTGCATGACTATGACCAGAAGATTGGCCTCAAGAATGAAAGCAACAGCAATCAACCCCGTTACCTGGAGCATCTGGAAGAACAGGTCCGGTCTTCCGGCAAAGAACTCACCGAGTTTGGAGAAAAAACCAGAGATACCGTCAAACAGAAGATCAAGCTGCTCCTGAAGACCACCCAGAACATCAACCTGGCCTCGATGCTCTGCCTCTTTGTTGCCGCCCTGGCCATCGCCGCTTTTTTAGGGAGAAGGGTAGTCAGCTCCCTGAAGATGCTGGAGGGATATACCAAGATCATTTCCCAAGGTGATTTTGTCGAGATTTCGGTAGGGGAAGGAGAACAGGAAATCCGCTCACTGCTCACCGCCTTTAACCGCATGACCAAAGAGTTACAGATCCGGCAGCATCAGCTGGTACAGTCGGAAAAACTGGCAGCCCTCGGCACCCTGTTATCCGGGGTGGCCCATGAACTGAACAATCCCTTGTCCAATATCTCCACCTCGGCCCAGATCCTGAGTGAGGAAATCGAAGAAGGCGATACGGAGTTTAAGAAAAATCTCATTACCCAGATCGAGACCCAGGCAGACAAGGCCCGGGATATTGTCAAAACTCTTCTCGAGTTTTCCCGGATCAAGGAGTTCAAAAAAGAAAGACTCCTCCTCAAAAAGCTGGTAGATGAGACCATCCTGCTCGTGCGGGGGCACGCACCTGATAACGTCATCATCGCCGTCGAAATCCCGGAAGACCTTACAATCATTGCTGACAAGCAGCGAATGCAGCAGGTTCTGCTCAACCTGATCAAAAACGGGATAGACGCCATACAGGACAATGGCCATATCTGGATTTCCGCCTCTGACACCGGATATTATTCCAGCTATAACGGAGTAGAGATATTGATTGAAGATGACGGGCCGGGGATAGAGACGGAACAGGTCAAGAAAATCTTTGACCCTTTTTTTACCACCAAGGACGTGGGAAAAGGCTCCGGGCTTGGCCTGTTTATTGTGCATGACATTATTGAGTGGCATGGAGGGAGTATCGCCGTGGACAGCAGGCCCGGTCTTGGCACCACCTTCATTATATGGTTACCGGAAACACAACTGGAAAGTTAATATGAGTAATGCAACCGAGAAGATACTGATCGTTGACGATGAAGAAATAGCCCTGCACAATCTCAAGCATGTCCTGAAAAAAGAAGGGTATGATGTTACGGCCTCACAAAGTGGCCAGCGCGCCCTTCAACTTCTGGAAGAGCACAGCTTTGATCTTGTCCTCACCGATCTGAAAATGGAAAAAGTTGGCGGGATGCAGATTTTAAAGCGCGCCCGTGAGCTGAATCCCGATATCGAGGTGATCATGATCACCGGCTATGCCACGGTGGACTCCGCCATCGAGGCCATGAAGGCAGGGGCTTATCACTACATAGCCAAGCCCTACAAACTGGACGAGGCGCGCAAGATTGTCCGGGAGGCCCTGGAAAAGATCGGGCTGAAACGGGAGAACAGCAGGTTGCGTGAATCCCTGAAAATCTTCCAGGGAGAGGCCCGCCTGGTTACAAACAATCCGGGCATGAAGAAGTTGCTGGCCATGGCCAGCCAGGTGGCCGCTTCTGACAGTAACATCGTAATCTGCGGGGAGTCGGGCACCGGCAAGGAACTGCTGGCCCGTTTTGTCCACGCCTGCAGCAGCCGCCGGAATGGCCCCCTGTTATCCGTGAATTGCGGAGCCTTTCAAGAAGAGCTGCTGGCCAATGAACTCTTCGGTCATGAAAAAGGGGCCTTCACCGGCGCCATGGAAACCAAAAAAGGATTGGTGGAGATAGCCGATGGCGGCACCCTTTTTCTTGATGAGATCACCGAGATATCTCTGGCCATGCAGGTCAAACTCCTGCGGGTGATCCAGGAAAAAGAGGTGATGCATCTTGGCGGGGTGGCACCCATCCAGGTCAATGTCCGTTTTCTGGCAGCCACGAACAGGAATCTGGCGGAGGAGGTAAAACGGGGCCATTTCCGCCAGGATCTGTTTTACAGGATCAATGTCGTTGCCCTCAACATCCCCCCCCTGGCCGAGCGCAAGGATGACCTCCCCTTGCTCATTCAATATTTCATCAAGAAATACGGGGCATTAATGAATAAAGACGTCACCAATATCGACCCAGAGGTGGTTGACATCCTGCTCCGCTATGATTTTCCGGGAAATGTGCGGGAGCTGGAAAATATCATTGAGCGCGGGGTGGCCCTTGCCAGCGGCGACACCATTGAGGTCGGGCATCTGCCTGAAGACCTGCGTGGCACCTGTTTCCAGACCTTTCGCCGAAAAAGTGGCACCATCCCCAGTCTTGCCGACCAGGAGCGGGCCTATATCGAATGGGTATTAAAGGAACAAGGGGACAATAAGAGCCTGGCTGCCCAGGCATTGGGGATTGACCGGGTATCGCTGTGGCGCAAGATCAAGAAATACGAGCTGGAAGGATAAAAAAAACAGAGGGGATCTTCGCAAGCAGCCACAACACATTTGCAAAAATCCCCTGATAGAGAACGAGAGCTTAGGGGCCGTTAAGAAATAACCATTACATTTCTATCTATTTCTTTACAGCCCCTTATGCCGTTAATGATCTATAATGTTATAGTTATTTTTTGACAACGGCTTAGGAGCCGTTACGAAATAACTTTTCTCTTATAACTCTTTCGTTA
>JANMTN010000056.1:0-2564 GCA_031390685.1 Desulfobulbaceae bacterium | reverse complement strand
CTGCATGCGCTCGGGCTGGGCGGAAATGGAGTTCATGATGGCCAGCTCTCTATTCTTCACCACCTTGAAACCGGCGGTCATAGCCGCCATATTGGTGGTATCGAGACAGAGCGGGGTATTGGTAACGGCCTCAACGGTCTGCACAACCCAGGGCATCAGCTCAACCCCATCTTTCCGCGCCGGTCCGATGTTGAGGTCAAGGTAGGAAGCACCGGCAGCCGCTTCTTCCTTCGCCATCTCCTGAATGGGGCCTTGAATCCGCTCTTTCATGGCGGTTCCACTGCGTTTTCCCATGATATTGATGCTTTCGGCAATTGCCATTACTTTCTGTGACATGCTGTTCTCCTTGTCTCGATGAGTTATCTCTTAATGTATCTCTTAATTAGAGGGATTGATATCAATAAAGCTCTTTCTTTTACCCATTATTCATTCTTCTGTCAATGTCAGGGCCACTCTCAGGCGAGGCCGCAGGAGATGGCTAAGCAAAAATACCCAAAGACGAGGCGCGCCAGTCCTGAGGAATGAGGCGTACTTTTGGGTACGCCGCAGTGACGAAGGATGCAGGGCAACGAAGTATTTGGGCATTTTTTGCGACGCCATCATTTTTTTGTCTTCACCGATGGGAAGAGACTCATATCAGTGTGAGGCAGAAAGAGGGCGGCCATATAATGATTCATGAAATCGGGGTTCTCCGACAACTCGATATTGGTCATCAGCTTGCGCACCTCCACCCGCTCCCGGAAACGGCGATGATCGAGCAGACTGATCTGACAGCCAAGCAGCGAGGCATTGCCCAGATAATAATAACGCTCGCGGTCAATGTCCGGCAGCAGGCCGATGCGAATGGCCCGTTCCAGATCGATATAGGCCCCGAAATTGCCAGCGAGGATAATCCGGTCCAGATCGCCAAAACCCATGCCCACGGACTCAAGCAGGGTCTGGTATCCCGCATACATGGCGCCCTTGGCCCGCATCAGGTTATCAAGATCCACCTCGGTGATGACAATATCCTCGCCGGTCATGGAGTTCTGCCCCCAGGCCAGCACATACTCCCACCGGTCCTCTCCTTCACGGATCCGGGAATTATTCAGTTCCCGGTTGAATTTGCCCTGGGGGTCAATGACGCCTGCCTCAAGCAGTTCGGAGACAATGGAGATCAGGCCGGAGCCGCAGATGCCCCTGGGCTTGGTATGGCCGATGGTGACGATCATCGGATCAAAGGTCTCGGGGTGGATATGGAAATTTTCAATGGCCCCCTGACTGGCCCGCATCCCGTGCTTGATGCCGCCACCTTCAAAGGCCGGGCCGGCCGAACAGGCGGCGCAGACCATCCACTCCCGGTTACCGACCACAATCTCGCCGTTGGTGCCGATATCGATAAACAGCGAGATCTGATCGCTCTTGTGCATCTGACAGGCATGAACCCCGGCGACAATATCGCCGCCCACATAGGACGAGATACAGGGATAGAGAAAAAGCCGGACCGAGGGGTGGGCCATGATGCCGAGATCGGCGGCCTTGGTCAGGGGAAACTGGCTGACACTGGGGACATACGGGGCCTCCCGGATATAGCGGGGATTGATGCCGAGGAGCAGATGGGACATGACCGTATTGCCGGCGGTCATGATATAGCTGATATCGCTGGGACTGATGACCACCTTGCGGCACATCTCTTCAATGATGCCGTTGATGGTAGAGACCACCTTTTCCTGCAGGGTCTTGAGCCCGCCGGGACGTGCGGCATAGATCATGCGGGAAATAACATCCTCGCCATAGCCGATCTGGGAGTTATACCCGGAACCTTCGGCTATGACCTCACCGCTGTTCAGATCGATCAGGACCCCGTTGACCGTGGTGGTGCCGATGTCAATGGCGAGCCCGTACAGCCGGTCGGTGGTATCACCCGCTTCGACGGCAATAATCCGGTCAGGCTCGGTCGATCCCTTGCCGTGCAGGAGAATGACCGTGACCTCCCAGGCCGCCTCACGCAGGATGCCGGACAGCTCCCGGATCAACTGGGGGTGATCATAGTTGGGCTCGGGATTGTCCGGCAGCACATTTTTAATGCCGCGCATCAACCGCTGCATATCCGAGACGTTGTCATTGATGCTTGGCGGCGGCAGCTTGAGAAAGAGCTTGCCAACCGGCGGATCAATCTTCCAGGTGCCGACCAGGGTCTCCATGGAGCGGGCCGAGATGGCCCTGGTGGTCTTGGGCTCCCGCTTCAGGGCCTTGCCGTCCGCCTTGATCGTCTCGGGAATGCGTACCGTAATATCCGAAATAACCCTGGTCTTACAGGCCAGGCGAATCCCCCGCTCATAGTCGGCCTGTTTCAGCGTGGCCGCATGGTCAGTCTCCACCTCTCCCTGTTCCAGGTGCACCTTACACTTGCCACAGACTCCGTCCCCGCCGCAATAGGCATGGATATAAATCCCGGCGGCAGCAGCGGCTGTCAGTAGATTTTCTCCGGGTGCAACTTTGACACGGATATCATCGGGTAAAAAGTGTATGGTATGTTCCATAACATCTGCCTTGTTTGGATTTGAACGACCGCTTGGTGGACG
>JANMTN010000012.1:0-9430 GCA_031390685.1 Desulfobulbaceae bacterium | reverse complement strand
GTTAACATTACATCGCAAATGGTTGTCTTTCCAAAACAGATTGAAAGACATCTACGGATGGAGCTGCCCTTTATGTCCACTGAAAAGATCCTTATGAAGGCCGTGGAGATAGGCAAGAGTCGGCAGGTCCTTATACTTCAGGGCAAATTCAGTAAGGTTCTGGATTACCTGAAGCAGGGCCGCCCTTATCAAGGCAAAGGCTTTCTTCTGGAGGATCAGATCGGTATTACAGACCACAAATTGCGAGGTTGCGCCAAGATGAATAATCCCTTCCGCAAGTGGACATTTTGTCCCAAACTCATATACATGGGCCAAGACATCATGACGGATCTCTTTATCTTTAGCCGCAGCCAGATCATAATCAATATTCTCGACATTGGCCCGCATCTGGGCAAGCATCTCCGGCTTAACAATATCAGTCAGCCCAAGTTCATACTGCGCCTCAGCCAGGGCAACCCAGCATCGTCGCCAAGAAGTAAATTTGGTTTTTTCCGAAAAGAGCTCCTGCATATCCCGACTGGTATAGCGGCTCACCAGAGGCTCCTGATAAATATCTCGATCCATGAAATACTCCTAAATAAACAGATACATATATTACGACTGCCAGGGAAAAGTTTCGATCCCGCAAACGATTATCACAGTTGAACAACTGTACACAAGACGACAAGTAAAGTTTCTTCAGCAGCTATTGATACCACGGATTCAGCAAAAGAGAAAGAACAAGTACTTTCTACAGAGCGCCGTTCACTTCCTGTCCAGACATAAAACCAAGGAAGATACCCTTAAAGGACAAAGATACAGCTTACCATAAAAGGGACACCATGAAACTGGGGTCAAAAAGCAAGAATTAAACAATGTCGCATAATGTATATTATGTTTAATTATATATAAATTCGCTAAAATAAGATTTTAGTTAAACTTGTTATTGTTGATTCGAGCTATCTTCCTGCTGCCCCTCTTGTTCTTTTTGAAATTGTATCCCTATCACCCGCACCTCCCAGCTCAATGTATTGCGGTAACGATTCGCCATAGGACTATAGGCAATGGCCGGATGAGCATCTTGCTGGAGATTTGCCAGCTCTTGCCCTAACCCGAATCCAATCCCTTTTTGCAGAGAGCCATTGACCCTAAAGGACATCTTCAGGTGTGCACCTTCAAGGCCAATGGGCTTAATTTCAACCAACTGCGCTCTTCTGGTATAAAACATCGGTTTTCTATTCCCAGGCCCGAATGGTTCAAGAAGCTGTAATGATTGCCCAAATGATTGTCCTGATTGTTTATTATCGTGAGAGGCGAAAATTTCTTCAATTTCGGCCTCAAGATCAATGCTCAGTCTTGGTGTTGGTGCAATATCTTGCCCCTGCTTGCCGATCTCTTCATTCATCAATGAACAAAAAAGATCAAAGTTGTCCTCGGAAACAGACATGCCTGCGGCCATAGCGTGTCCGCCAAAACGGATCATTGTTTCCGCGCATTTTTCCAGGGCCGCATACAGATTTACCCCCGCCACTGATCGTCCGGAGCCCCTGAATATCATTTTGCCAATATCGTCCCGCTCTTGCCCAAAAAGAATGACCGGCAGGGAAAAGGTCTCTACTAATCTTGAGGCGACAATTCCAATCACCCCATGATGAAAATCTCCCTTTAATATCAGGCAGTTCTTTTGTTGAGTTGCCCCTCTTGGCGAAGCAAGCGCGCGTGAATAGACATCTTGACCAATCTTTTTTCTGCTGTTATTTAAGTCCAGAAGTTTTTGTGCCAAGGGTTTGGCCTCGGTCACGCTTGGACTCAGGAGTAATTGCACTGCAAGCTCGGCTTCCGCCAGTCTTCCAGCGGCATTGATCATAGGCGCAAGAAGAAATCCTATATCTTCAGAGCTGATATTGCCGATTATGTTTTTTTGACTATCGACGAGCCCGCTTATCTCAAGCATCGCCTTGATCCCAGGCCTTTTTTGTTGTTCAATCACTGACATGCCCCATTTTACCAGAATCCTGTTTACCTTTCCCAGGGGAACCATATCGGCGATTGTGCCAAGGGCTACCAGATCCAGATAATCACGGACATCCGGCTCGGGTCTCTGGTCGTTGAAAAAATCCTTTTCCCGCAGGTATTGCCGGATCCCGCAGACCAGATAAAAAGCAACTCCTACGCCGGCCAGTTCTTCAGTGGGAAAGGTACAAGCAGATTGCTTGGGATTCAAGATGGCATCAGCCGCTGAAACCTCTTCTGGAGGCTGATGATGATCGGTGACAATAACCTGAAATCCCATTTTGTGGGCAGCAAGGATCTCGGTGCTTGCCGATATTCCGCAATCAACAGTGATAAGAAGTTTCTTCTGGCTGGAGTCGCTGGGGGCCAGGGTTCGCAGGAGGTCAACATGCAGGCCATAGCCATGGCTTATCCGGTTGGGGATAACAGAGGCCGCCTGGACGCCAAGTGCTTGAAAAAATGAGACTAAAAGTGCCGTTCCCGTGGTTCCGTCCACATCATAATCGCCCCAGATCAGGATCGGCATTCCGGTAAGCACTGCCTGTCCGGCCAGGGTAACCGCCTCTTGCATCCCGCCCATTTCTAAAGGATGAGGAAGGTCGGCAAGTCTTGGTTCCAGAAACTCTTCTATCGCTTTTTGATCATGCAAGCCTCGCTGGGCCAGAAGTTTTACAATAACGGGATGCAGGTTTCTCTTTTTTGCTGTTTGTTGCAGGTCATGGCTGGGCTCTATTTGAGGAGTTATTCTCCATTCCGCGTGGAGTTTTTTATCTATATTTAACATTAACTTTTTAATATATACTATTGAAGTAGCATTTTTTAAATTTAATCACATCAGATAGCTCTTGGAGTTATCAGTCTGATTGATAGCTCGACTGGTTCCAGCTATCAATCCTTTTGATGATCGCTGGATGATCCTGCACGTCGAACCATTCCAGGTCAGGACTTACGGCAAACCAGGTGTATTGGCGTTTGGCATATCGCCTGGTGTCTCTGGCAAGTAATCGCTCTGTTTCAGGCATATCCCAGACATTGTTCAGGTAATTATTCATATGCCGATAGCCAATTGCCTGCATGGATTTTAGTTCTGGGCTGTAGCCTCTGGCGATCAACCCTTTTACCTCTTGTTCCAGCCCACTGTTGAGCATGAGGGAGGTTCGCCTGTCAATTCGTTGATACAGCAGATCGCGGTCGCAGGTCAGACCGATTTGCAGGATGTTCGAGAAGCGAGGTGCTTTTTGTCGCTGATGCGTAAGGATGTGTTCCGACCAGGATTTGCCGGTTGCCTGGTAGATCTCCAGGGCCCGCAAGAGACGATGGGAATCATTGACGTGGATTCTTTCGGCGGAGATTCGGTCACATTGCGATAATTCTTCATGTAATTTCTCAGAACCATCGCGAGTCAATCGTTGTTGTAATTGCTCTCGTATCTCTGGAAAGTGACCTATCCCCGAAGAAAGTCCATCCAGTAAGGCCCGTAAATAGAGGCCGGTCCCGCCGGTGAGGAGAGCCACCCTCCCCTTTTCATGGATTTTTTTTATGGCCGTGGTCGCGTCGCGCACAAAACAGGCGGCGTCATATTCTTGGTCAGGATCAACCACATCAATGAGGTGATGCGGAATCCGAGCCCGTTCTTCCTTGCTGACCTTGGCGGTGCCGATATCCATAAACCGATAGACCTGCATGGAATCAACGCTGACGATCTCGCAACCAAATTGCTCGGCCAAACGTAGTGATAACTCGGTCTTGCCTATGGCTGTGGGTCCGACCAGTACCAGCACTGGATTGTCTATGGGTGGCATGAGGTTCACTGAAGACCCGAAAAGGAAAACTGGGGCGCAAACGCATTCATTCGGGAAGGCCCGATGCCAGGAACAGTCAGCAGGTCTTGCGGCCCGTTAAAAAGTCCCTTGGTCTCTCGGGTCTTAACGATCTTGGCGGCCAGCTTGGGCCCTATTCCTGAAATGGTTGCCAGCAGTTCGGCATCAGCGAAATTGACGGGTATGGGTAAAAACAGAAAGGGAGTAACGGCCGCAGGAATAGATGTGGAGTTTTCAGCCCCACCTGAACCTGCAAGCTCTCCTGTATTCGTAAGCTCCATCTCTCCCCCCTGCACCATGTGCAACCCCGTTCCATTCCAGGATAACTCCCAGGGAATTTCATGGTGTGAAAGAAGAAATCTTCCCTGAAAAAACAAACTCAGCATCCAGCACCAAAAAACGATGCCCAGGAAGAGAAGGATCTCCACCCGGGCATCGTTCTCAATATGTGGCGTCTGCTGTGATCCGGGCCTGCTACTTTGCCTGCTTCTGCTCATCACGCATCAGTTTGTAATTCATGGAGTCAACAAGCGCCTGCCAGGATGCCTCGATAATATTCAAGGAAACCCCAACCGTCCCCCACTGCTCATGTTGATCTCGAGATTCGATCAAAACCCGCACCTTGGCCCCGGTTCCATGCTCTCCCGAGAGAACCCGCACCTTGTAATCTACGAGATCAACCTCCTGCAGATTGGGATAAAAATGGATCAGGGCTTTGCGCAAGGCATTGTCCAGGGCATTGACCGGACCATTACCCATGGCGGCGGTATGCACTTCTTCTCCCCCGACCTCGAGGCGGATGGTGGCTTCGGTCTCCGGCGGCTGATCCATGGAACATTTGCTGTTAATGGCCCGAAACCCCCTGAGTTGAAAATAATTCCTCTGGGTGCCCAGGGCGCGGCGCATCAGCAGCTCGAAAGAGGCCTCGGCCCCTTCATACTGAAATCCCTCGTTCTCCAACTCCTTCAATTCCTTGACAATGGCGGCGACAATCGGGCTGTCATCCTCGAGATTGATCCCGAATTTTTTGGCCTTGTGCAGGACGTTACTCTTCCCGGACTGATCAGAGATGAGGATGCGCCGGATATTGCCTACCTTTTCCGGCTCAATATGTTCATAGGTCAGCGGGTTGCGTTTCACCGCCGAGACATGGATGCCACCCTTATGGGCAAAGGCGGAGCGGCCCACATAGGGTTGATATTTGTTCGATGGCAGATTGGCCAGCTCATCCACCAGCCGTGAGGTCTCGGTGAGTCTGCCCACCCTCCTGACTGCCTCGCAGTCGTAGTCCATTTTCAGGGCCAGGGCGGGAATAATGGAGGTCAGATTGGCATTGCCGCAGCGCTCGCCGTACCCGTTTATTGTCCCCTGTACCTGTTTAACGCCAAGGCTGAGGGCCAACAGCGAATTGGCAACCGCCGTTTCGGAATCATTATGGGCATGAATGCCAAGATCTACCTTGGCCCCCCGATCCTGAATAAAAAGCTGGACCCGCTCAATGATCGGCTGGACCTCCTGTGGCAGCATACCGCCGTTGGTGTCACAGAGGACCAGGCAATCCGCGCCGCCGTCAATGGCCTTGCCCAGGGTGGTCAAGGCATACTCGGAGTTTTTCTTGAATCCGTCAAAAAAGTGCTCGGCATCATAAAAAAGGCTCTGCACATAGGGCCGCAAATAACGCAAGGACTCCTCGATAATCAGCAGGTTGTCTTCAAGTTTGATGCGCAGGGCGTCAAAGACATGGATGTCCCAGGATTTGCCAAAGATGGTAATGACCGGCGTCCTGGCTTCAATCAAGGCCTGGAGATTGGCGTCTTTGTCAGCAGGATTGGCAAACATTCTGGTGGAACCAAATGCCGACAACCGGGCATGCTTCAGGGTCTGCCCCTGCATGGTTTTAAAAAACTCAACCGCCTGGGGATTAGAGCCCGGCCAGCCGCCCTCGATGAAATCAATACCCATTTCATCAAGCTGATGGCTGATTTGCACCTTGTCATGCACCGACAGGTTGAAATTCTCGGCCTGGGTGCCATCCCTTAACGTGGTATCATAGATCTGTACGTGTCTGGACATAACATAATTTTTGGGTCAGAGGTTAGTATTCAGGATCAACGATACGTCATAACACTTCATTGTAGCGAGATTATTCGCCACACATTTTCATTTCTCTTCAACGGGCTTATTGGTCTTATCAAGCTCAAAGGCATCATGCAGGGCCCGCACTGCAAGCTCTGTGTACTTCTCTTCAATGACGCAGGAAACCTTGATTTCCGAGGTGGAGATCATGGAGATATTGATCCCTTCCTTGGCCAGGACGCTGAACATGGTGGAGGCAATGCCGGAATGATTCCGCATCCCGACACCAACGACGGATATCTTGGCAATATTGGTATCCCCCTGCACGTTTTCGGCACCGATCTTTTTGACAAGCTCCTGCAGCAGCTTGAGGGTGCGCTCATAATCAGTGCGCACCACCGTAAAGGTCATATCGGCCTTACCCCGTCCTGCATCCTGATTCTGGATAATCATATCGACGATAATATTCGCGTCAGAGATCGGGGTGAAAATTTTGGCAGCAATACCCGGCTGATTTGGCACCCCTGAGACCGTGATTCTGGCCTCGTTTTTATTATAGGTAACACCAGAGACGATTAATCCTTCCATTTGTTTATCCTCCTCAATAACCCAGGTGCCTTCAGTTTCAGTGAACGTAGAGCGAACATGGATTGGAACTTTATAACGTTTTGCTAAAGTCACAGACCGGATATCGAGGACCTTGGCCCCCAGACTGGCAAGCTCCAGCATCTCATCGTAGGAGATCCGGTCAATCTTTCTGGCCTTGGCGCAGATATTCGGATCTGTGGTATAAACACCCTCAACATCGGTAAAGATCTCACAGGAATCAGCCTTCAAGGCCGCGGCCAGGGCGACTGCTGTGGTGTCAGAGCCTCCCCGTCCCAGCGTGGTGATATCGCCCTTTTCATTAACACCCTGAAAGCCGGCAATGATAACCACCCTGCCCTGATTCAGCTCGGCCAGGATTTTTTCCGAATCAATGGACTCGATCCGGGCCTTGGTGTGCACCGAATCGGTGTTGATCTTCACCTGATCACCCAAGAAGGAGACGGCATCACCCCCGGCCTGTTTCACGGCCATGGCAAACAAGGAAATAGTCACCTGCTCGCCCGTGGACAGCAACATGTCCATCTCCCGGGTATCAGGCAACTCCTGCATCTGCAAGGCCAGATCGACCAGGCGATTGGTCTCACCAGACATGGCTGATAAAACCACCACCATCTGATTGCCCTGATTTTTATATCTGAGCACCCGCTCGGCAACTGCTTTTATCTTTGCAGGACTTCCCACTGAGGTCCCGCCAAATTTTTGAACGATTAAGGCCATTATCTTTTTCGACTCCTACTTATATATGGAACCAGCGCAACGAACGCAACTCAAAAAACAAAACGGCAGACCACATCCTTGCCTGCCGTCGGAAAAAACCTTTACCTTGGCAAATAAACCACCTGACTTGACCAGAAAAGTCAAAATTAAAGAAAAAAATATTTTATACGCAAAAAGGAAAATTGCAACATCTTTATGGGGAGTTGTCAGGGGCAATCACGGGAGATAACACGGATGGCATGAGGGAATGCAGCAAATTCAACGGCGTACCAAAAGCGGTGCTGCACTTGCTCTTGGCACGCCGAAGCAAAAAATCATATCAGGCAATGCTTCTCTATATCAGCGGCCACGTCCCCCGCCAGGTCCCATACTGCCGCCAGGCCCCATCATACCGCCGCCACCAGGTCCCATACCGCTACCACCCACAGGTGGAGAATCAGGCAGTGTTACACCCCGCTCTTTGGCGCGCACTTGCATCTGTTCATGATGTTCCTTGCGAATCGACTCCCGTTCCTCGGCAGTTGTTGCGGCGCTCATTCTGGCGCGATACTCGATGCGTTCTTGTTGGGTCATGAGCTGGCTGCCATAGACTTGCTCTTGTTCCTGTGTCTGCACTTGCACCTCTTCTTTGGCAACTTCCGTGATAGCCGCCCATGTAAACCCAGCAGACAAAGACAGGCCAATAGTTAGGGAGGACACTATCAGTATTCGTTTTACCATCATAGACTCCTGATGAATCTGGGTTGGATGAATGAATAAGCACGGCCACTGCAACCCTTTCAGCATCCGTACAGTAACATCGATATATCAACTATATCATATAATATACCAATATTGACAATGAAGATCGCTCACCTGTTAATTCTTTGTTATAAAATATCATCCCGAGTTAAAGCGGCAGTACCTGAAGGCCTTGCAATTACTGGAAGCCAATCCCTTTCACCATCGTTCTGTCTGCGTTGCACCCTTTTTTTATGGCTTGGCCTGACTCTTTCCTCCTCCCACTGTTGACAACAGTACCGGGAAGCCGTACTGTTAATAAATATAAATTATTCTAAAGGAGACAATCATGCTGGAAACGACTGCTAATGAATTCAGAAAAACACTCAAGGAGAAAGTGGATAACTGCATCAAAAACCACGAAGTATTAAAGGTTAAACGGAGAACAGGGGCTAATTTTGTCATTCTTGGCGAAGAAGATTGGCGCGCCATTGAGGATACCATTTATCTCAATCATGTTCCCGGCTTAGTGGAAAGCATTCACCTTTCCGCAGCAGAACCTCTTGCCGAGGGAACGCCCCTGCATGAAATCGAATGGTAAGCTGGTCAGTTATCCTCTCAAAACAGGCGATCAAAGATATCGGAAAGCTGAAACAGGCAGGGCTGGCTCAATCAGCAAAAGAGCTGCTCTTCCTGCTGGCAGCAGATCCTTTCACGACACAGCCAAGGTTTGAAAAGCTGGTTGGCAACCTGCACGGCTTTTATTCTCGCAGAATTAATATCCAGCACAGGCTCGTCTATTCAATCGACAAAGAAAATCGTGTGATTCACGTGTTGCGCATGTGGTCGCACTATGAATAGCAATCTTTTTGGGCTCTTCGATGTTTCATCCCGGCTAACGCTCTTTTTCATCTCCCTTTGAGGTAAGAGAGGACTCCCTTTTCTTCATCAAAGCTCATCAAAAGCATGACCGCATATAGAAGGAAACAAAATTTTCATGGGCGGAACACGATACATACTGGCGGGAAGCTTTATCGACGGCAGCGGCGCCGATGTGCGCAGGAATGTCTTTCTGAAAGTTACGGACACCATTATTACCGCCATTGGCTCCGCCGCAGACCTTCTCCGCAATGACGGGACTGCAATCGATGACTTCTCGCACTGTGTCATATTGCCGGCGCTGGTTGACTGCAGCGTTTCGCTTGCGCGATCGCCCTCCGTGGACTGGCAGGTCCGGCTGGCCGCCGAAGAGGCCGATCTTGCGGAAAAGGCAGCCATGCTGGAGCGGCATATCAGCTACTGCCATGCATACGGAGTGCTGGGAGTGGCCGTCAGCGATGATCTGACCGGCCTGGTGGAACGCTATCAACAGGGGCTGGCGCCGGGGAGCATCATTGACATTCACAGCTCCGGCGGTCTCTGCCGGAGCAGGCAGGAATGGGCCGCCGGCAACCCGGCAGGCGGTGATTTTCTCAAGATCGGTTATTCCGGTAATA
>JANMTN010000352.1:0-4977 GCA_031390685.1 Desulfobulbaceae bacterium | reverse complement strand
GACATAGCGTTCTTGCTATATAAATGTAATAATTGTTTTAAGCCAACGGCTTACTGGATACTCAAATATGAAAATACGATCAACAACAATTTTGGCAGTCCGCCATAAAGACCAGGTGGCCCTTGCCGGTGACGGTCAGGTTTCCCTGGGGAATACGATCATGAAACATGAGGCGCGCAAGGTGCGGCGGCTCTATCATGATAAGGTGATCACCGGTTTTGCCGGGGCCACTGCCGATGCCTTTACCCTTTTTGATAAACTGGAGCAGAAGCTGGAGCAGTATAACGGCAATCTGATGCGGGCGTCAGTAGAGCTTGCCAAGGAGTGGCGGACAGACAAGATGCTGCGCAAACTCGAGGCCATGCTGGTGGCCGTCGATAGTCAGTATTCCCTGCTTTTGACCGGCACCGGTGACGTCATTGAGGCGGATAACGGGGTGCTGGCCATCGGCTCCGGAGGCCCGTATGCCCAGTCGGCGGCCCTGGCCCTGATCCGGCACAGTGATCTTGATGCCGAGGCCATCTGCCGCGCGTCCATGGATATTGCCGCCTCCATCTGCGTCTTTACCAACCATTCCATTATCGTTGAAAAAATATGATGGCTTAGCCATCCCCTTGATAACTTTTTATGAAACTATCAGATATGAATTCCATACAGTCATTGACCCCCAGAGAGATCGTCACCGAGCTCGATAAATATATTGTAGGTCAGGCGGATGCCAAACGTTCGGTGGCCATTGCCCTCAGGAATCGCTGGCGTCGGCAGCAGGTGGAATCTCCCCTGCGGGAGGAGATCGCCCCCAAGAATATCATCATGATCGGCCCCACCGGGGTCGGTAAGACCGAGATTGCCAGGCGTCTTGCCACCCTTGCCCAGTCGCCGTTCTTCAAGGTTGAGGCCTCCAAGTTCACCGAGGTCGGCTACGTGGGACGTGATGTGGAATCGATGATCCGTGATCTGGTGGAGATTGCGATAAGTATGGTCAAGGAGGAGCAAAAAGAGCGGACCAGCGGTGTGGCCGAGGCCAACGCCGAGGAGCGCATTCTCGATATCCTGCTGCCGGCGCCGCCATCCACGGCGATGCACGAAGGTCCGGCCGGCAGTCATTCCTTCCTGCTGCCGGGTGATGAAGACCATGAACGGGCTGTAATCCCCGGACGCAGGGAAAGCGATTCCACCCGCGAGAAATTCCGGGAGATGCTGCGCGATGGCAGGCTTGACGAACGAGAGCTTGAGCTTGATCTCACTGAGTCGCATGGGGCGCCCATGGTGGAGATCATGACCACTTCCGGGATGGAGGATATGCAGTCCAATCTTCAGGATGCCTTCAGCAAGATTTTTTCCCAGAAGAAAAAGAAACGGAAACTGAAAGTGCCGGAGGCGATGAAGGCCCTGATCAAGGAGGAGATGGAGCGTCTGGTGGATATGGACAAGGTGATGAAAGAGGCCCTGCGCCGCACCGAGGAATCAGGGATCATCTTTCTGGATGAGATTGACAAGATAGTGTCCAAGAGTTCGGGTGGTCATGGTCCGGAGGTCTCCCGCGAAGGGGTGCAGCGCGACCTGCTGCCCATTGTCGAAGGGTCAACCGTGACCACCAAGCACGGCATGGTCAAGACTGATCATATCCTCTTTATTGCCAGCGGCGCCTTTCATATGAGCAAACCCTCTGATCTGATCCCGGAGTTACAGGGACGTTTTCCGATCCGGGTGGAACTGCACTCACTGGGCCGGGACGAGTTTGTCCGTATCCTCACCGAGCCGGAAAACGCCCTGATCAAGCAGTACATCGCCCTGATGGCGACCGAGGGCGTGGAACTGCTCTTTGAACCGGAGGCTATTCAGGAAATGGCTCGGATTGCGGTCGAGGTGAATCAGAACACCGAGGAGATCGGGGCCAGACGGCTGCATACGGTCATGGAGCGGGTGCTGGATGAGCTCTCCTATGATGCCTCGGAACGAGGTGCGGGACAATTTGTGGTCAGCGCCGCCTATGTGCGCGCCCAGCTTGATGCCATTGCCCAGGATCAGGATCTGAGCCGGTTTATCCTCTAACTTTGTGATGTTATATTCTTCGCGCAACGTCCGTGTTGACTCTGTCTTTTTTCTGTAGAGTTGGAGGCTAATTGGATCAGAGTACCTTTACGCTTTTGCCTCATGCGCTTGAGAAGAGTCTAATTTTACTTTGACCCCAATTGTTTTCCAATTGTTTTGTTTAAGCAGAATTTTGCGAGGGCGAGAGGAAAGGTAAACAATATAGACCTGACTCTGTGACCCGCAGCACAACCAGAAAGGACATCATGTTTCAATTACTTCGCTTTTTTTCTGTCACGAGCTTGATCTTGCTCGTGGTGGCGACCATTATCTTAAGCGTGCTCTACCGCCAGGTTGCGACAAAAAATCTGCTTGACCTTGGTGAAAGCAACAACGTGGTGCTGGCGCAGACTTTTTCCAACATCATTTGGCCGCAGTTCCGCAGCTTCGCCGCCTCATCGGCGCAGTTCGACGACGATGCCCTACGCAGTCATCCAGAAACTGCCAAGCTGCACCAAAACGTGCTCAATGCGATGCATAATACCAACGCGGTCAAGGTGAAGCTCTATCAGCTCGACGGGCGCACGCTATTTTCGACGGAAGCTGCGCAAATCGGCAAGGACTACAGCCAGAGGCCCGGGTTTATCGCTGCAAGTAAAGGGCTGGTGGTGACCGAATTCTCCCACCGCGGCAAGTTCAGCGACTTCCAGGGGAAGATCGCAGCCCGCGATTTGCTGGCGAGCTACGTATCGCTACGCCGTAGCGATACCGCGCCCGTCGAAGGCGTGCTGGAGGTATATTCCGACGTCACAGCCTTGCTGGCGAGCATCAAAAAGCAGGAATTTCTCGTTACCGCGACCGTGGCCGGGGTGCTGTCCACGCTCTATATCATCCTTTTCTTCATCGTAAGGCACGCCGACCGCGTCATCAAAGGGCAATACGAGCAGATAAGCCATCAGGCGACCCACGATGGCTTGACTGGCTTGCCCAACCGTATCCTGTTTCATGAGATGCTGGCTCACGCCATGGCCAGCACCCAGCGCACAGACAAGCTGCTGGCGGTCATGTTTCTCGATCTGGACGGGTTCAAAAACATTAACGACATGCTCGGCCACGAATACGGGGATACCCTGCTGAAAAAAATCGCACAGCGGCTGACTGCGGCGCTGCGTAAACACGATTTAGTCGCACGCCATGGTGGCGACGAATTTATAGTCCTGGTGCAGGACATCGCGACGGTACAAAACATTGTCCATATCGCGGAAAAAATTCTTGCTGCGGTTTCCGAGACCTTCATCGCAGACAACCATGAAATGCATGTGACCGCGAGCATCGGCATCACGGTGTTTCCGTTTGACGACGTCGAGATCAACAACCTGCTCCGGGACGCGGATATTGCCATGTATCACGCCAAGGAGGCCGGCAAAAACAATTTCCAGTTTTACACGGCTTCAATGAATGCGCTCATCCGGGAACGCATTGAAATCGAAAACGGGCTGTGCCACGCGCTCGAAAGAAACGAGCTTGTGCTGCACTACCAGCCGCAAGTGGACATCGGGAGCGGAAAAATTTTCGCCGTGGAGGCGCTGCTACGCTGGGCGCATCCTGAAAAGGGTTTGATCCCGCCCGGTAAATTTATTCCGATAGCCGAGGAAAGCAATTTGATCGTCGCCATCGGGGAATGGGTCTTACGCGCTGCCTGCATGCAGAACAGGGCATGGCAGGATGCGGGCTTGCCGCACGTCCGAGTGGCCGTGAATCTGTCAGCGCGCCAATTCCGGCAGCCGCAGCTCGTGGCAGTAGTGGCCAAGGCCATGGAGGATGCGGGCCTGGCCCTTCATTCAGACAATCTGGAACTGGAAGTGACTGAAAGCATGATCATGAAAAATATAGGCGAAACCATTACCACCTTGAACAAGCTGCATGAGATGGGCGTGAGCCTTTCCGTTGACGATTTTGGCACGGGACATTCCAGCCTGACCTACTTAAAGCGTTTTCCTATCCATACGCTAAAAATCGACAAATCATTTGTCGATGACATTACAACCGATCCAGACAGTTCTGCCATTGCCGCCACCATCATCGCATTGGGCCACAGCCTGAATCTGAATGTCATTGCCGAGGGGGTTGAAACAGTGGAACAACTGGCGGTTTTGCGGAAAATGAAATGTGACGAAATACAAGGGTATTATTTCAGCAGGCCAATCCCGGCAGAAGAACTGGAAAGACTGCTGCGAGAAGATCGGCGCCTGAGCTGACTGAAAAATCGGCTACACAAACACATGCCCGGCAGTCCGTCGGCAGGTTATTCCGGGGACAGTATATTTAATCCTGATTAGCGTTAATCTTCCGCAACAAGCTCGTCATCCCCGAACGTCTTTATCGGTGATCCATAATTTCGGTCGGTTACACAGAGAATTGCAGCAGGAGTTATTGGGAGTCAGAGTAAATTTAAGCTTCAGGTATTTTGATTTTACAACTTTTATTCCCGAAAAGTATTAAGTGTTTTATTCACTGATAGTGAATATTTGAGTGGTGGGGTGTTCCTCACCTTGCCATTCTGGCCAGCGGGTTATTAGAAACCGCCGCTGTTCCCAACTCCTGTTCAATTTCCAGTAATCGATTATATTTGGCGATCCGTTCACTGCGGCAGGCCGAACCGCTCTTGATCTGGCCGCCGCCCATGGCCACCGCAAAATCAGCCATGAAGGTATCCTCGGTCTCGCCGCTGCGATGCGAGATCACATAGCCCCAGCCAGCCTGGCGGCAGAGGTGGATGGCTTCCATGGTCTCGGTGACGGTGCCGATCTGGTTGAGTTTGATAAGCACGGCATTGGCTGATTTTTCTTCAATGCCGCGGGCAATGAACCGGGTATTGGTGACGAAGAGGTCATCCCCCACGATCTGGATTTTATCGCCAAGGGCGGCGGTGTGGGCCGCAAA
>JANMTN010000336.1:0-5207 GCA_031390685.1 Desulfobulbaceae bacterium | reverse complement strand
TCTGATCAAAACCTGCGCACCTGTGCCATCAGGCCGCATCTGGTGTGGGGGCCAGGCGATCCGCATCTGATTCCGAGGCTGATTGCCAGGGGGCGGAAAGGGCAGCTTCGGCAGGTGGGAGCGGGGCAGAATCTGGTCGACATCTCCTATGTTGATAATGTGGCCCACGCCCACCTGCTGGCCGCGGATAATCTGGCGGGCGCCGGGACGGCCGCGGGGCGGGCCTATTTTGTCAGCCAGGGAGAGCCGGTAAATCTGTGGCAGTGGATAGGCGGGTTGTTTTCCAGACTTGACATTGCGACGGTACGAGCTAAAATCTCCTATCCAGCAGCCTACGGTATTGGCGCTTTGCTGGAAGGGATTTACGGGTTGGCCGGCTGGCGGCAGGAGCCGCCAATGACCCGTTTTCTGGCGCAGCAGCTTGCCAAGTCGCACTATTTTTCCATAGCCAGGGCCAGCCATGACCTTGGCTATCAGCCACTTGTCTCCACTGAGCAGGGGATGGAGCGTTTACTCGCATCATTGTCAACATCGCTGCCAACATCACTGACGACAAAATGAAAACATATCTTCAGAAAATCCTGGCCATGGTTCTGGTCTTTTCCCTGTTGCATCTTTCCTGTGCCCGTCCTGCCGTTGCCTTCACCGTTGGTGAGGAGCGGGAGGTGGGAGAGGCCCTTTTATATCAGGTGCGATTGGCCTTCTCCCTTCTTGATGATCCTGATATTTCTCAATATATAAATAATTTGGGAGCTGAGGTGTTGCAGACGGCGGGTGTCCAATATTTTAATTATCACTTCTTTGTGATAAAGGATAAGGAGTTTAACGCCTTTGCCGCCCCCTCTGGTCTGATCTTTTTTCATTCCGGCCTTATTGAGACCATGCAGGGCGAGGATGAACTGATCTCGGTGATGGCCCATGAGGTTGGTCATATCGTCAGCCGCCATATAGCTTCCCGTATGGATAAAGGGATGAAGGTCGGTATTGGCGCTCTGGCCCTGGCCCTTGCCGGTCTGGCCCTTGGCGGCGGCGGTGCTGCCGGTCAGGCCCTGGTAACCGGCTCAATGGCGGCCAGTCAGGCCCTGAATCTGCATTTCAGCCGTCAGGATGAGGAAGAGGCCGATCTCCTCTCCTATGGCTGGATGAAGAAACTGGACAGAGATCCGGCGGCCATGGAAAAGATGTTGCAGACTATGCGCCGTATAACCCGCTATCGTATGGGCGAGGTCCCTCCTTATCTGCTCACGCACCCTGATCCTGAGGCCCGTCTGGGGTATATCCAATCCCTGATTGCCATTGAAAAGGCGCCATTGATCAAGAACCAACAGCCGTCTGATAACTTTGATTTCTTACGCGTAAAATACCGGATTCTGTCGCAGATCGAAGATGATGGCCGGTTTCGTACTTTTCTGGTCACGAAAATTTCTGATCCCCAGGCCACTTCTTTGGAAAGAATTATGGCCAAGTATGGTCTCTCCGAAGTGGAAAGAGAGGCAAATAACTATGAGCGCAGTCAGGCCTTATTAAGGGAGGTGGTTGCTGCCTTTCCCGAGAAATCCATCCTGCTGGTTGATCTTGGCCGGCTGGAACTGGCGATGGGTCATAAGGACAAGGCCCTGGAACTGATCCTGAAGGCTTCCAGGCAGAATCCGGCAGATCTGTGGGCTGTTTTTCAGCTGGCCAAGGTCTATCTGGAGCTTGGCAACACGAAAGAGGCCGAAGTCAATCTCTTTACTGTGGCCCGCGAGATACCCGAATATTCCAAGGGATATTTTGAGATCGGCAAGCTCAGATCAACGCAGGGAATAAAGGGAGAGGCATCATATTATCTGGGGAAATACTATCTGTATGAGGGCCGTATCAAACTTGCCAGGGAGAATTTTAAGCAGGTTGTCAAAGATTCGTCTCTGCCTCGTCAGATGCTTGAAGATGCAGTGGAAATGCTTGCGACCATTAAACGTCTGGAAGAGAGGCTTGGTTTATCAACGGACAGAAAAAAGAGATTGCAAGGGGAGGAAGAGCGCGCGCGACGTCTGGTGCCTCCTTTCTTATGAAACAGCCATTAGCTTCTGGAGCTGATGGCGAGGGTGTTAGGGACTCGGAAACGAGTCAGGGTGGGGAATCAGGTGCAGACAATGTTGTTGTTCTGCACCTGATCATGGTCGGGCCAGGGTAAAAGGAATCAGGGCCAGAGGAGCTTTTTGTTAATCCAGCCCTCTGTGCCTTTGGTGTGCTTAACCTGGACCCAGTCGCCTTTTGAGGAAATTTTGGTCAGCACTACGCCGTGCTCGATGTTGGCGATGATTGTTCCACTCTCTTTCGGCTCAGAGCGCATATTGATCGGATTCTTGGCGTTGACGATGACAGTATTGCCTGGCCCTACCATCTTGCTGTTGATCCAGCCGGTGTCGTTATCAAAATCAGAGACCTTTAGCCAGTCGCCTTTCTTTTCCACGACCTTCAGGGGGTACCCCTGAAAGAGTTCCATGGCTACCGGATCATTAAGGTCGGGGCCGGTGCGGACATTGGCGCCATCTTTGAGGACACTGACAGTTTCGGTGTTTTCCTTTGCTTTACTTGTCTCTTTTGTCTCTTTTGTTTCTTTAGCTTTGCTTGCTTTGGCATTGGTGCTGGCTTTCGGGGCGCTGACGGTTTTTGCGTAACCGGCGGGAGCGCTCAGCAGGACAAGGACACTGCAGGCAAGGAGGCATCGGGAGAGGACATGTGACAGATGGATTTGCGTGTTCATGATTTTTTTTATCCTGATTGAATCAAGCTTTGAAGAAACCACACTTTGTGGAGTATCGAATGAGTTTATTTATATATCATTAATGCGTATTGAAGTCAAACTTCAAGTCCTTGTTTTTTGAAAAAAATCTCGTATGAATATGTTATTCTGGTATTATTTTCATGAAAGACAGAGGCTGACCTTGCGGGTTATGGTTATTTGTTTCCAGTCTCTCTGTTTCCTGTTGATTTATGATGGTTTACCGTCTTAAATGGTGGCCTTGAAAAGGGTGCCCTTGAGGTATGATCTTGATGCTCATGTTGTCATGAGCCAGCAAACAGGCAGGGGAAGGTGTGAAAATAGCGGTTATTGCCCTGACACGGGGTGGAAAGGAGCTGGCAGACAGGGTTGTCGCCGGGCTTGAGAATAGTGAGGGCTGTGCGGTTACGGATGGAGTGCTGTCCACCATACGGAGACTCTGGTCTTATTATGACGGCCTGATCTGTGTCATGGCGGCTGGCATCGTGGTGCGGGCTATCGCTCCCCTGTGCCGGGATAAAAAGGCTGACCCCTGTGTGCTGGTCCTTGATGAAAAAGGACAGTTCGTGATCAGTCTGCTGTCCGGTCATCTGGGCGGCGGTAACGACCTGGCCCGCAAGGTGGCCGCGATTACCGGCGGTACGGCGGTGATTACCACCGCCTCTGATGTGACCGGGCATACAGCTCTTGATCTGTGGGCCGCGAAAAACAATCTGCGGGTACAGAACCCGCAGGTCATGGCCAGAGTTGCGGCGAAACTGGTCAATGAGGGCGAAGTGAACTTTTTTGCAAGCGTGGCGTGTGGCCGTCTGCCCGCTGATTTCAAGGTGGTGGACGCGCCGGCCCTGGCTGATATTATCCTTTCCCCTGCTGTCTTTGACCCCCTTGATTGCCCTGACGCCCTTGTGCTCTGCCCGTGTAATCTCTATCTGGGGCTGGGATGCAATCGGGGGGCAAAGGCAGCCGATTTTGAGCTGGCGGTGAGGGAGTTGTGTGTGCAACACCATCTGGATCGGTGCGCCATTGCCGGTATTGCAACCATCGATCTGAAGGCGGATGAGGCCGGACTGCTGCAATTTGCAAGCGATAATAATCTGCCTCTTCATTTTTATACGGCTGAAGAACTGAACCGGGTTGAGGGGGTATCAACCTCGGCAGCGGTGATGGCGGCAACCGGGGCCAAGGGGGTCGCCGAGCCTGCGGCCATGCTGGCGGTTAGTGAGAATACGATTCCGGGACAACCGGGTCAACTTATAGTAAGGAAGATGAAATGGAAGGATGTAACTGCGGCTGTGGCCGAAAAAAAGTTGACGGTCATGGTGAGCTCCACGGCCAGCAAGGGATGATCAGTGTTGTCGGCACCGGACCGGGGGCGCTTGATCACCTGACCCCGGCGGCCGGCAAGGCCATTGCTGCGGCCGATGTGGTTGTCGGCTATCACACCTATCTGGATCTGATCCCGGAGCTGCTGGTAGGCAAGGAGGTCGTCTCCTCGGCTATGATGCAGGAGGTGGATCGCTGCGCCAAGGTACTGGATCTGGCTGAGTGCGGCAAGCGGGTGGCCCTGGTCTCCGGCGGGGATCCGGGTATCTATGCCATGGCCGGTCTGGTCTTTGAAATGGCGGCGCAAAGGGAGAGCAGCCTTGCCATTGAGGTGATCCCCGGCATTGCCGCGATTAACAGCTGCGCCGCCAGACTGGGGGCGCCGTTGATGCACGATTTTGCGGCCATCAGCCTCTCTGATCTGCTCACCCCGTGGGGGCTGATTGAAAAACGTCTCGATGGTGCGGCCATGGCTGATTTTGTCATTGCCCTCTATAACCCGAAATCAAAAAAACGGACGGAAAATATCGTGCGGGCCAGGGAGATTCTCCTTCAACATCGTCCGAGCACGACGCCTGTGGGCATTGTCACCGCCGCCACCCGTGATGATGAGGTCATTACTCTCACCACCCTCGGCGCCATGCTCGATGCCGATATCGGGATGCAGTCCACGGTCATCATCGGCAATGCCAGCACCTTTATCTGGAACGGTCACATGATCACCCCCCGCGGCTATGCCGGCAAGTATCAGCTGGACCAGGAAAAGGGCCGGTAATGGCATCACGTCTGATCCTTCTCCGTCACGGCCGGACAGGGCTTTCCGGCCGCTATGTCGGGTCAAGCGATGTGGCCCTGTCCGAGGCGGGCAGGGCCCAGATCCAGTGCCTGCGGCCAATGCTTGCGGCGATGCAGATCGATGGCCTGCTGGCAAGCCCCATGCTCCGCTGCACCCAGACCGTTGACCTGCTGGGACTGGGTCTGCCGGTGCAGCTTGACCCTGACCTGCGGGAGATTGATTTCGGACGCTGGGAAGGGAAGACCTTTGTCGAGATCGAGGCCCAGGACCCGGAGCTGGTGCAGGAGTGGGCGCAGGGGAATGATGATTTCTGTTTCCCCG
>JANMTN010000271.1:0-6893 GCA_031390685.1 Desulfobulbaceae bacterium | reverse complement strand
AGGGGACGGGGAGTGCTTACTCCCATTGAAGTTGTCGCCACCGGTGTTGATGTCAAGGCCTTTGCCCAGGGTTCAGGCCCTGGGTTCCGGGCGGCAATGGCAATTCCTGAGGATGCCTTTGTCATTGGCCATCTGGGCCGGTTGGCCCCGGAGAAGAATCTGGAGTTTCTGGCCACGGCCGTTGCCGCCTATCTGCAAACGGACAGCCGGGCTCATTTCCTGCTGATTGGCAGCGGTCCTTCTGAAAAGATCATTCGTCAGATCTTTGCCAGGGAGAATCTGACCCCTCGTCTGCACCATGTGGGCCTGCTTGAGCAGCCCCTGCTGGCCAGCGGCTATCAGGCCATGGATACCTATGTCTTTGCCTCCAAGAGTGAAACCCAGGGCATGGTGCTGACCGAGGCCATGGCCGCCGGAGTGCCGGTGGTGGCCCTCGATGCCCCGGGAGTCCGTGAGGTTGTGGTTAATGACGTAAACGGCATTCTGCTTCAGGATGAATCCGTTGCTGTCTTTGTTGCGGCCCTGCATTCCATGGCTCAGCGTTCGCGTGAACAGATCACTCTGCTGCAACAGGGTGCCCACCGCACTGCCCGCAATTTTTCTCAGGAATCGATGGCCTCCAAGGCCCTGGCCCTGTATGCAGGAGTCATCAAACAGAGGCAGGATGCTAACCCCCAGGCCGACAAAGGCCAGGATGAGTTTGGTGTTTGGGAGGGGATGGTGCGCCGGATCAGTGTCGAGTGGGATATATTTAAAAATATTCTTGATGCCGCTGATGCCGCCCTCCTTGGTGAAGATTCTCAAGATGAAAAGCAGCCATGATCTTGCGTGCTGAGCTCTTTTTAAGAAGGATTCGCCGCCTGCTAAGCCGCAGTGAACGAGCCATCCGCCTTTTGTATCTGTCAAAATCAGAGGAAGAGAGTCAGTCTCCTGGTATAGTCATGATCCAGGTGGACGGTCTTTCCTACAGTCAGCTCCAGCAGGCCCTGAAAAAGAAAAAAATGCCCTTTATCAGCCGCTTGCTGAAGAAAGAGCGTTATCGGCTTCATCACCATTATTCCGGCATGCCTTCCAGTACCCCGGCGGTGCAGGCGGAACTTTTTTATGGGGTGCGGGGAGCGGTGCCCGCGTTCAGCTTTATGGATAGAAAGTCAGGACGGATCGTGCGGATGTTTGATCCCAACTCAGCGGCAGAGATCGAGCGGCATCTGGAACAAGAAGGCATTCCCCTTCTTATTGGCGGCAGCGCCTATTCTGATATCTTTACCGGCGGGGCCGAGGAGTCGCATTTCTGTTTTTCAGCAATGGGATGGGGCGACTTGCTTCGTGCCGTCAGGCCTTTTTCTCTTGTCCTCCTCTTTATCTCCAATGCCTATAGTTTTATCCGGGTCTTCATCCTGTTGATCGTTGAGTTCTTTCTTGCCCTGACGGATTGTCTTTCCGGTCTCATTGATGGCCACAATCTGGGCAGGGAACTCAGATTTGTGCCGACCCGGGTGGGGATCTCTATTCTCCTCAGGGAGTTGGTCACCATTGGTGCCAAGATCGATGTTGCCAGAGGGCTGCCGATCATCCACCTCAACTTTATCGGCTATGATGAACAGGCGCATCGCCGCGGCCCCTCTTCCCTGTTTGCCCATTGGGGCCTCAAGGGGATAGATGACTCCATTGCCCGTATCTGGCGGGCGGCCAAACGATCCACGCGCCGCAGTTATGAAATCTGGATCTATTCCGATCATGGCCAGGAAAAATCTCAATCATATATCAAGGAATATGGCCGGACAATCGAGGAGGCGGTTTCCTCTCTCTTTGCCCGGCATGAGGACGAGTGGATTGTTGAGGATGACGGGAATCATCGGGGGATCCAATCGCATCGGGTACGATTGCTCGGGGGTAAGCGCCTGCAAAAAATATTTCAGGTCTTCAAGGCGAGTGACAGGGAGGCAGATAGCCAGGGCGTGGTCGTGACCGCTATGGGCCCACTGGCCTTTGTTTATGCGCCCTATGACCTGGATGCGTCCCGGCGCGATATCATGGCCGCGGAACTGGTCGCCAGGGGCCATGTTCCCCTGGTGCTGGTTTGTGATGTGCCTGGCCGGGTCAGGGCCTGGACCAGTGACGGAAGTTTTTTTCTTCCCGACGAGCAGGAAAAGATCTTCGGCCCTGATCACCTCTTTCTCCATGAAGTGTGTGCTGATATGATTACCTTGTGTCAGCATGAGAATGCCGGTGATTTTGTTCTTTGCGGCTGGCGTGCCGGCTTGCCGTCAATCACCTTTGCCTTTGAAAACGGTTCCCATTGCGGGGCCGGACCGGAAGAGACCGGTGCTTTTGCCCTGCTGCCGGGTGATACCATTTTACCGCAGAGAGGGGTGGAATATCTGCGTCCCCATGATCTGCGATATGCTGCCTGTCGTCTTCTCGACCATCCCGAGCGAAGAGGTGTGCCTCGCCCCATAAGGCCAGTAAGGCAACAGACCCTGCGGATCATGTCTTATAATATCCACAGCTGTCTCGGAATGGATGGCGTATTAGCGCCGGAACGCATTGCCCGGGTCATCGCCCAGCACCATCCGGATATTGTGGCCCTGCAGGAGGTGGATGTGGGCAAAGGCAGGACGGGTGGTGTTGATCAGGCCCGGGTTATTGCTGAGTGCCTGGAAATGACGTATCATTTTTCTCCCACTGTGCGGGTGGAAGAAGAATTATATGGCGATGCCATTCTTACCCATTTACCCATGCGCCTGGTCAAGGCCGGGCCTCTGCCAGGTCTGCCGGGAAGACCGCATCTTGAGCCGCGGGGGGCGCTGTGGGTTGTGATTACGGTGGGGGGCAGGGCAATTCAGTGTATCAATACCCATCTCGGCCTTTTCCCTAAAGAACGCCTGCTCCAGGCCGAGGCCTTGCTGGGCAGTGAGTGGCTGGCCCATCCTGATTGTCGCTTTCCGGTGCTTGTGTGTGGTGATTTTAATGCCACACCTGGATCCCCGATCTGCCAGCTGATGCAGAATCTTCTTGTGGATGCCCAGTTGCAGGGCATCAATAAAAGACCGATGAATACCTTTTGCGGCCGCTATCCGGTCGCCCGTATTGATCACGTCTACACCAGTCCCGGGATAGAGGTTGTTGATTTTGAGGTGCCGGCCAACGAGCTGGCTCAGGTTGCCTCTGATCATCTGCCGCTGGTCGTGACCTTGCGCCTGAAGTGACAGGATCCGATAGATCACTTGCGGAAGAAGGGATGAGCGGGTAAAAGGAGTTGTCGGGAAATGTCTGCGGATCACTCTTTTGTTGACCTGCAATGGGTTGGATTCCATATGAGAAAAGAAGACGGAAAAGAGCGAGATGACAACAGAAATTCCTTTGCAGGATCGTATTATTGTGGCCCTTGATGTAGAACGGCCCGAACAGGCCAAAGAGCTGGTTAAACGCTGCGAGTCCCATGTCGGCTTTTACAAGGTTGGGTTGCAGCTCTTTATGGCCAGCTGGTTTGAGGTGGTGGACTGGATCATCGAGCGTGGCCATAAGGTGATGCTCGATCTGAAATTTTTTGATATCCCGGAGACGGTGAAACTGGCGGTGGAACAGGTCAATAACCGGGGGGTCACCTTTGCCACCATCCATGGCAATGATCCCATTATCCGGGCCGCTGTGGGCGCGCGCGGCGATATGAAGCTGCTGGCGGTGACTGTGCTCACCAGTTTTGGCGAGGAGGACCTGCGGGCCATGGGCATGACCCAGTCGATTGAGGACCTGGTCTATTTCAGGGCCAAACGGGCACTCGATCTTGGCTGTGACGGGGTGGTCTCTTCCGGACTGGAGGCCGGCCGGCTGCGGGAAGGCCTGGGTGAAAAACTGCTGATTGTCACCCCTGGTATCAGGCCCGGGGCCAATGTGACGGACGGCGAGGATGATCAGAAACGAATTGTGACTGCGGGCAAGGCCATTGCCGCCGGGGCCAATTACGTGGTGGTCGGACGACCCATCACCAGGGCCGATGACCCGATCCGGGTGATTGAGGCCATGCAGCAGGATATCAGGAGCCGTTACAAAATACTCCCTCTTCTTTCCTGAGCATTTCATGGCGGCTTCTGATGCCGTTTTTGCCATTCAGGTGATGATTGTTTTGTTCTAACGGTTCGGGCGACCAAGGCCGGTAATGGCAACGGCAGACATGGTGCTTATCTCCAGATTGCTGCCACCCCAAACCAGATGAGTTGCAGGCTGGCCAGGGCATAGATCCCGGCGATCACGTCATCCATCATGATGCCGATGCCGCCATGGATACGCTCATCAAACCAGGAGCAGGGAAAGGGCTTTATGATGTCAAGGACGCGGAACAGGAGGAAGCCCAGGGCCCAGGCAGCCGGATGATCAGGGGCGCAGGTGAGGGTGATGAACAGGCCCAGGATTTCATCGATGACGATGGGGCCGGCATCGGCTTGATTCAGCAGTTTTTCAGCAGATCCGGAGACAAAAAAACCGACCACAAAGACCAGTACCAGCATGAGCAGGTAGGCCGGCAGGGTCAGGTTGCGCAGAAGAAACCAGGGGATGATGGCCACAAGGGAACCCCAGGTTCCCGGGCAGAGAGGCAGTCGGCCCGCATAGAATCCTGTTGCCAGGGCCATAATCACACGATCCATCTTCATTCCTTTTCTTCTTTCTTGATTTCTCTTCCCAGATACACTTCACGGTAGACCTGCTGCAGGGGGACCTGCGCGGATTCAGCAATCTGTTTGCAGGCCTCATATTCCGGATAGATCACCGGCCCGGCTGAGGTCTGCACCTTCTTGGCCACCACCTTTCCCCATTGGGTTTCCACCGTCACCTGTTCTCGCTCCAGGGTCAGCCGGGATTCCGTGCGGAAGCGCAGGCCAATGGCCGTGGTCTCCGCGAGGATGGTCTGTTTCAGCTGCATGCCATGGGCCGGGTGGCAGATGACGCGTAACTGCTGGCCGGGCCTCCCCTTTTTCATCAGCATCGGGGTCAGGCTGACATCGAGCGCACCCTGTTTGAGGAGGAGCTCGCAGAGATAGGGGAAGCCTTCGCTGTTCCAGTCATCCAGGTGGGTCTCGATGACCTCAACGGTTTGGGCTTTCTGGGTCTCCTGGCCAATAATCAGGCGCAGCAGGTTGGGTTGCCGGTTGGCAAGGGTATGGGTGCCGGCCCCATAGCCGGTGACGGCGATAGTCATGTCAGGCAGTGGCCCAAAACTCTGGCTCAAGGTTGTGAGCAGGGCTGCCCCTGTGGGGGTTACCAGTTCTTGTGTCATGTCGACGGCGTACACCGGGACTCCTCGCAGCAGTTCACAGACGGCCGGGGCAGGCAGGGGCAGGCGGCCATGGGCACACTCCACAAAGCCATGACCCCAGGGCAACGGCGAGCAGATCAGCCGCTCTATCCCCAGATGGTGCAGGCCGATCACAACCCCTACCACGTCAAGGATGGTGTCGATGGCTCCCACCTCATGAAAATGGATCTTGTCGACGGGCAGGCCATGGACTCGGGCCTCGGCCTCGGCCAGGGTCTGAAACACCGCGGCGGCCCTTGTGATAATGACTGGTTCCAGCGCGCTTGACTGCAGGATCTCGAGGATGGTGGCCAGGTTGCGAAACTGCTGATCGGGCCTGGCGCCGATCTCGACCTTTGTCGCCTTGATCCCTGAGGGTCTGGTGGTGGTGACCGAGAGATCGAACGGACCAATGTCCAGTTTTTCCAGTTCCAGCCGCAGGAACTTTTCGTCAAGGCCTGCGTCCAGCAGGGCGGCCAGGAACATATCACCGCTGATCCCGGAGAAGCAGTCAGCGTAGGCAATCTTTATGGTTTTTTGGGAAGTAGTCATAGCGGGGGGATGTGGATCCTTTGCCAGCGGGAGCGGTAAAGGTGTTTACCCTCTGGTGAGTTGAACACCAGGCACCAGGGGGTGGCCGCACAGGTAGGCCTCAACCGTCATTCGCTTTTTTCCCTCCGGCTGGATTTCTTTGATTCGCAGGCAGTTGTGGGCGGTGGCGATGAGCAGACCTTGGGTGTCGGCCAGGATCAGGGTTCCGGCTGGTTGCTGGCACTTCTTATGGATAATTTCCGGCGAAAAAAAGCGGAAACGCTGGCCGTCGATAAAGCTGTAGGCGGCAGGCCAGGGATCAAGGCCGCGGATCAGGCAGTGCAGTTCCGCTGCCGGTCTGTTCCAGTCAATGCAGCCGTCTTCCTTGGTCAGCGGCGGGGCCGCCGTAGCCAGGCTGTGATCCTGTTTGACAGGAGTAAGTTTTTCCTGCCGCAGCAGGTCGAGTGCCTGGCTCAGGGTGGTGCCGCCCAGGTCTGCAAGTTTGCCAAAGAGGCTGCCCGCAGTTTCGTCTTTGCTCACGGAGATTGCTGCCGACAACAGGATGTCGCCGGTATCCATGCCTGCGTCCATCTGCATGATGGTGACGCCTGCCTGCTCGTCGCCCTTGATAACGGCCCACTGGATGGGTGCGGCCCCACGGTGTCTGGGCAACAGGGAGCCATGGATGTTGATGCAGCCCAGCCGGGGAAGCTCGAGGATAGAGGCTGGAAGAATGCGGCCAAAGGCAGCGACGACGATCAGGTCTGGGCTGTAGCTCTTGAGGATGGTGGTACATTCTTCGGTGCGGATCCTGGTGGGTTGCAGTACCGGGATGCCCGCCTGTTCCGCCGCCATCTTGACCGGCGGGGACGACATTTTTTTGCCGCGGCCTTTGGGACGATCAGGCTGGGTAACGACAGCCACGATCTTGTCTGGTCCGTCCAGCAGTTGGTGCAAGGCTGGGACGGCAAAGTCCGGGGTTCCCATGAAGATGATGCGGAAGCTTTTGTCTGCCATCTTTATTTCTTTTTTTCGGCCAGCATTTTCTGGACCTTTTTTTTGTAAAGGG
>JANMTN010000032.1:0-2292 GCA_031390685.1 Desulfobulbaceae bacterium | reverse complement strand
CGATCTCCCTGGAGAATTGCAAAGATCAGAAAACCATTAAGCAATAGAGGCCAGCCAAAAGAAAAAAAACGTTGAAGATAGTCCTGATCATTGGCCCAACTGTACTTTCTTTTGGCAACAATATGAGAGCCAAACATCATTACTAATATCTTGACAATCAGCAGTAGTAACATTGCCCGATAATCCCCAAACCATTTGCCAACTGGCCAAGCCAAAACAAGCAGTATTATCTGCGATGAAACCTCGATAGATGCACCTGGCCAGAATTTCATATCACGCTCCACCCGTTTTGGGTCAAGGTGACAAAAACCATTTATGAATGGAATGAGTGCTATTATATAAAATGCTCCAGCCGTTTCAGGAATGCTGAAAAGAGTCGCAAGAGGTTTTGCAAGAATAACAAGAGCAACAGCGCTAATAATACCTCGAAGAGCCTGCAGGAAATGACCTGTTTGCTGAAATCGCTCATTGTCACCATCTGTCGCTTGTACAAGCAAGCGATCCAATGACAGGTTGCTTACCATTTCCAGAAATGAAACTACCATTAAAAAGATCGCTGCGATTCCAAAATCAGCCGGACTGATAAGTCGGGCAATGATAATATTACGGCCAAGAGAACAAACCTGTCCAACTACCTGACTTGCCCCAAGTACGGCCCCGCCTTTTATGAATTTGCCATTTTGACTCATTATATTATCTGGTGCTCATCCATAGACTATACTGGTGTGACGCTTCAAGAAAAATGGGATTAATTCTCTTGCTCAGGTAGTGGACGAAGTAGCTCCAATAAATTCAACAGTACCCGGTATTAATTTTGGGGTTTAGGAAGCAAAATTAAGAAAGTGGTAGTTTTCTAAGCCCCTTACTGATAAAAGCAATCCTTTTTAAAGTGCCTTCAGCCGTTTCAATATGGATTCGTTAGCAGGCTCAAGTATTCTGGCCTGTTCATATTCTTCTTTTGCCCGGTAGGGGATGTTCTGCTGTTTGTAATAATCGCCCAGATAGAGGTGAAAGGGGGCGTGGCCGGGCAGGCGCTCAATTCCCTGGCGAAGGACGGCAATCGCCTTGTCGGTTTGTTTCTGTTTTTGATAAAAGGAGTATAATTGCAGGAAATACTCTGGTTTGATTGTTTCTTCCATGTTTATAAAATCCAGGGCGCGGCGTCTGTAATATTCCGCGTCTTCCATCTGTCCGAGATCTTCCTTGAATTTCCCGAATTCTATCCACGGGGTAACTTTTCTGGGGAGAATGGTCTCGATTTCTTCCCGGTTGAATTGAGAGCTTGTCAGCAGCGGAAGCAGGTTGCGGGCCATCCGGGGAAATTGAGCCAGACCCTGTTGCAGAGCAACCTGCGCTTCCTGTTTTCGATTGTGGCGCAAAAGCCATTCGGCCCAGATAAAGATCAGTTGCTTTTTATTCCGGGTTCTTGCGTACCCTGTGGCCATCAGCAGTGAAGCCTTGTCGCTGTCGGTTGTAGTGAGAAGCAGTCCCAGGCGTTGCAGATAGGCCCCTTCCTGGGGATCTTTGTACGCAGCCAGCAGATAATTGTTGAAGGCCGGTTCGGTTTGCTGGAGGATGAAGAGCAGGTTTGCCTTGTAGTAAGGATAGAGCGCCTCCAGCGGATCAAGACGGATGGCCTCGTTGACTGTTGTCAGCAGCCTTTGCAGGATTTGTTCAGAGAGTTGAGGGTTGACGTAAATTCGGGAGACCTGTTGATAAAGATTGCCGGCAGCGAGGATCCCTCCCTGGAAGATGATGGTAAAAAGAAGCAGGGGCAGGGCCGCAAGAGGGGCCCATTGCCATCCGCGAGAGGCACTGGTGAGCAGGGTAGGCTGGGTGCGGTATTGCAGTCGGGTGTTGCCTGCAGAGACCAGAATCCCGCACAGGAAAAAGAAATAGAGGCCGTTTGCCCCGTTATGCATGTTGAAATCGGTGATGCTGTGGATGAGCAGGGAAAAGATGGCGGCGAGACCGGCAATGATGAGGAGAAGAGAGTAGGGATCCCTTCTGTTGCCGAGCTGTCGGAATCCGTGGATAAGTATGCTGATCACAAACCAGGCAGCCAGGATGAAGCCGATCAGTCCGCCGTCGGTAAGCAGCTCAATATAATCATTGTGGGCATGATCGAAAATGGAGGAGCCGGGCATGGTGCTGTATTGCGGATAGATATGGATAAAGGTGCCGAATCCCGTGCCGGTGAAGAAAAAAATCGTGGATCATGGGGATACAGTCCTGCCAGATCAGCAGGCGGTCGTTATTGATCCCGCCGGTTTCGGTGAAGGTCTTGTCGAA
>JANMTN010000261.1:0-6968 GCA_031390685.1 Desulfobulbaceae bacterium | reverse complement strand
CGGGACTGACGCCTCTGTGCTTTGATCATTTTCAGGCCGCGCTGGCCCGGGAGTCAGAGAAAGAGAGGCGATGATCTCGGAGAATATGCCAGCAATCGTTGTCAACTTTTAACCTTCACCATTCAACTTTCCTATGCTTCCAATTATTACCTTTATCGGCTGGCACAACAGCGGCAAGACCACCCTGGCGACGCAGGTTGTCACCCATCTCAAGCAGCACGGCTATCGGGTGGCGGTGATCAAATCGACCAAGGAGCAGGGGATCACCTTTGATGCACCGGGCACCGATACCGCCAGGCATCGGCAGGCCGGGGCCGATACGGTGCTTCTGGTGGCGCCCGACCAGATGACCATGATCACCGGCAACCAGGGCGAGTCCCTGGTCGATCTGGCCCGGCGTTTCTGCTCAGATGTGGATATTGTCATCGGTGAAGGATTTAAAGGTGCGGAGGGGGTGCCCAAGATCGAGGTCAGAAGGGAGGAAGATCAACCCCTGTTGCGGGCGCAGGTGGAGGGGGTCATTGCGGTAGCCACCGATCTTGCGCTCCCGGATGACCCAGGCTGTGTTCAGTTCCGGCTTGATCAGGGTCTGGAGATTGCCGTCTTTATCGAGAAATATTTTCGTCTGGATGGTGGCGTAACAGGCTGATTCAGCAGAAGTTTGGCCATAACAATGGTCACCAGTTGAGCAGCGGGTGGCAATCAGGGTGGGGATGAAAATAGAGGCCGGACTGGTGGCCCCCGCTTCCGTCCGCACCGTGATCGCCCCATGGTTTTTGTTTCATATCTCGGCCAGGACCTTGCCATCACACAACGAACGATTGCAGCAATTCGGGAATCACCACGTTCTTCAAGCCCAGTTCGGTACGGAGATCACTGGCCAGGTTTTGCGATGCCTCCTCTTCGCCATGGACGATGAAGGTCTGTTCCGGTCTTTTCTCCATCACCCGCACAAAGTTCATAAGCCCATCATGGTCAGCGTGGCCGCTGAAGCCGGTCTGGACTTCAACGTGGGCCCTCATCTGAAATTCATCCCCAAAGATGCGCACGGTCTGCTCTTTTTCCACCATACGGCGGCCAAGTGTGTTCGGGGCCTGCCAGCCGGTAATGAGAATCGTGTTGCGGGGATCTTCGATACGGCTGCGCAGATGATGGAGGATGCGGCCGCCTTCCATCATGCCGCTGGCGCTGATGATGACCATCGGGCCTTTCCTCTCGTTCAGGGCCTTGGACTGTTCAACCGACTGGGTATATTGAAGCTTATCAAAACCAAAGGGATTCTTGTCGTCGCCGGCCAGGATAAAGTCACGGATCTCGGCATCATAGACCTCGGGATGGAGCTTGAAGATGTCCGTGGTCCGGGTGGCCAGCGGGCTGTCCACAAAGATGGGCAGCTCGGGGATGGACCCGCTGCTGTGCAGTTTATGCAGGGAATAGACCAGCTGCTGGGTTCGGCCCACGGCAAAGGCCGGAATCAGCAGGGTGCCGCCGCGTTGCACGGTCTGGTTGACGATCCGTTCCAGCTCACTTTCCGTTTCCAGGTACGGGGGGTGACTCCGGTTGCCATAAGTGCTCTCCATGATCAGGATGTCAGCGCCGGCGGTAAGCGGAACAGGGTCGCGGATGATGGGAATACCCGGCCTGCCGATGTCGCCGCTGAACACCAGGCGCCGGGTCTTCCCGGTGTCCTGGTCATCAATATCAAGGATGACATGGGCGCTGCCCAGCATGTGACCGGCATCCATCAGGGTCAGATGCACCCCTGGGAAAAGCTGATGGCGGCGATTATAGTTCAGGCCTACGAACTGCGCCATGCTCCTGGCCACATCTTCCTGGGTATAGAGCGGCTCAAAGGGCATCTGCTGGTTTTTCCGGCGCCGTTTATTGACGAATTCCACATCCTTTTCCTGAATAAAGGCACTGTCCATGAGCATGACCGCACACAGATCACGGGTGGCGGAGGTGCAGATAATATCACCGCGGAAACCGTTTTTGACCAGGCAGGGGATGCGGCCCGAGTGATCTATGTGGGCATGGGAAAGGATGAGGGTATCAATCTCCTTGCCCTGGCAGAATTCGGTGCGGTTCCGTTCAAATGCCTCTTTGCGTTTCCCCTGGTAGAGACCGCAGTCCAGCATGATTTTTCTGCCGTTAATCTCAAGAAGATGCTGGGAGCCGGTAACGGTCCGGGCGGCCCCGTGGAAGGTGATTTTCATGATTTCCTTTTATTGATAGTTCTGTTGATCATGGACAAGATGTCTTTGTCTCCAAAGGTTCTCAGAGAGAGTTTCGGTTCGAATTTCAATTGTTGAGAGGTCGGTTTCATGTGCTGGTATCGTGGAGCTGGTTTACAGCATGCAGGGTATGGAGCGCTCCGTCAAAATTAAATCCCTCAATCTGCCGCGCGAGTTCGTTGAAGTGTGCCCCGAGGGCGGCACGTAACAAAGGGGCCGATTCCCGTAACAGCATATTGGCGCGGCCGTTGTTTTCCGCCAGCAGTCCCTGCAATTCGGTTATAATCTGTTGCAGTCGGACCGGATCCGGTTGGGCGATGCTAAGGGAGTCAGTTTTTTCTTCCGGCAAGGCAAGAATTGCCGCGGTCAAGAGTGCCTGTTCCTGGGCCAGGGTCTTAATCAATGGCTCGGTTTCGCTGGCTGGCTGCTGCGCCCTGAGGGCGATTTCCAGTTGGGCCGCAAGGTCCCGAACCCGGTTTGCCCCCATGGTGGCGGCAACCCCTTTGAGGCCATGGGCAAGATCCCGGCCTGCCTGGAAATTACCGGTGGTCAGCAGTTCAGTGATCCGGGCGGCATCATCCCTGTGGGACAGGGCAAACTGGCGGAGGAGCTGGACATATATGTTTACATTGCCGCCCAGATTGGCCAGACAGAGCGTTGGGTCGAGATCGGGAATATGCCCTAACAATTCGTGCCACTCCTTTACCTCCGGGGTCGGGGCATCCTGGGCCAGAGGAGCGGGGGCGGGAAATGTCTGTCCCGGCAGCCATTTCAACAGGGCGGCAAATAATATCTTCGGGTCCACGGGCTTGGCGATGAAGTCATTCATGCCCGCCTCTATACAGATACGGCGGTCTTCATCAAAGGCGTTGGCGGTCATGGCCAGGATCGGCACCTTCGTTCGGTTCGGCAGCCTGCGAATCAAACGCGTTGCCGTCAGCCCATCCATCTCCGGCATCTGTATGTCCATCAGGATCAGGTCGTAGGCGGTGATGATGGTCTTCTCCACGGCTTCGCGGCCGTTTTGCGCGGTGTCCACTTCAAGGCCGGCCCCATGCAGCAATTCCAGGGCCACTTCCCGATTGACGGCATTGTCTTCGACCAGCAGCAGACGGGCGCCACCATGGCATCGACGCAATGTCGCCTCGATGTTCCTCTCGGTCACGGTTGACGTCGAATTCATGATCCCGTGGCCTCGGCTGAGTCTGGCGGTGAACCAGAAGGTGCTGCCTTGGCCCAGTTCGCTTGCAACACCTGTCTCGCCCCCCATCAGATGGGCCAGCCGGGAGGTGATGGCCAGTCCAAGGCCGGTACCGCCATACTTGCGGGTGGTTGAGACATCAGCCTGTTCAAAGGCCTGGAACAGGCTGGGTAACTGCTCGGCCGCGATGCCGAATCCGGTATCCTCTACCTCAAAACGGACCAGAACCTCGTTGTCCTTTTCTTCCAGCATCCGGGCGCGCAGGGTGATGGAGCCGTGTTCGGTGAATTTGACGGCATTAGCAGCGTAATTGAGCAAGGCCTGACCGGTCCGGGTTGCGTCGCCCCGCAGCCAGCGGGGCACATTATCCGTGTCCACAGTGATGGTTATCCCTTTACTCCCGGCCTCTTCCGCAATCAGAGAGTGGGCATGGTCAAGGACAGCATCGAGGGAGAAGTCCGTCACTTCCAGTTGCAGCCGACCGGCCTCAATTTTGGAGAGATCGAGGATGTCGTTGATGATGATCAGCAGATGGTGAGTGGCGGCGGTAATCTTGGCCAATTTATTCTGCTGTTCTGGATCGTGATTGGTGCGCTGCAGCAGATGGGTCAGTCCGACAATGGCATTCATGGGGGTACGGATTTCGTGGCTCATATTGGCCAGAAAGGCGCCCTTGGCCAGGTTGGCGGTCTCGGCCCGTTCGCGCGCCTCTGCCAGTTGTGCTGTTCGCGTTGCCACCAGTTCTTCCAGATGATGCCGGTGGTGGTCCAGTTCCACGGCCAGCCGTTTTTTTTCGGTGATGTCCTCCTTTATTGCCATGTAATGGGTGATGCGCCCGTCCGGTTGGCGGATGGGGGAGATGGTGGCGAACTCGGTGTATTCACTGCCGTCTTTACGCTTGTTGTGGAGTTCGCCTTTCCACGTCTGTCCATGGCTCAGGGCGTCCCACATGGCCGCATAGGTCGCAGGCGGGGTCTTGCCGGACTGGAGGATGCGCGGGTTCCGGCCGATCACCTCGGCTGGGATGTAGCCGCTGTTGCGGATAAAGGCCTCGTTTACATACTCGATGTTATTATCGAGATTGGTGATGACGATGCTCTCCGGGCTCTGTTCCACGGCCAGAGAGAGTTTGTATATTTTCTCCCGGACCTCCTGACGTTCGGTGATGTCTTCACCCGAACTGAGGGTGCCGATGATCCTGCCCGCATCGTCGGAGTTACAGGTATTGTGCCAGGCGATCAGGCGTTGGCTGCCGTCCCGGCACAAGATCAGGTTCTCAGAATATTCCGCGGCTGGTAAATCGCCGTTTATGATCTGCTGGAAGAGGGAATAAATCTTCTCCATCCCTTGCGGTTGAGGCAGGCATTTTGTAAACCACATCCGTCCCAGGAGTTCATTTTCCTTGTAGCCAAGCAGTTCACAACCTCTGCGGTTAATCATGGTGATCCGACCATTGGCGTCGAGGTTGACCATGATGGTCTGTACCGTATCCAGGTATTGCTGGTTGCGGTCACGCTCCTGACGCAGTTCGTCTTCAGCCTTCCGTCTTTTGGTATCGTCGCCGAATACCAGGACTACACCTACTGCTGTTCCCTTGATCGTTCTGATCGGCGCGGCGCTGTCGTGGATAGGGATCTCCCGGCCATCGCGGGCGAGCAGAACAGTATGATTGGCAAGCCCCACTACTTTGCCTGTGGCCAGGACCTTCTGGGCCGGCTCTCCGGCCGGCTCGCGAGTCTGCTCATTGATGATCCTGAAGACTGACGCCAGCGGTTGACCCATTGCCTGCCGACATGTCCAGCCGGTCAGCTGTTCCGCCTCCGGGTTCAGAAAAGTGATGCGGCCACGGCTGTCGGTGGTGATGACCGCGTCACCGATGCTGGCCAGGGTCACGGCCTGGAGCTGCCGGTTTGCTTCCGCCTGCTGCTGTGTCTTGTGCAGCACCTCGCTCAGGACGCTGACGAGCAAACCGTTGACGATGAGAAATGCCCACTGGAAAAGATCATGCTGCTGGGCGATCCAGAATTCATGAGCCGGCGGGATAAAATAAGCGGTGCTGGCGGCGGCGACTCCGGTGGCGACCAAACCGGGGCCGATGCCGCCCAGCATTGCACTGAGGATGATGGGAAGCATGAACAGGATCAGCATGGGTCGTTCGTTAAATGAAGGAGCGATGCCGATGCGGATAAGCAGTATCACCAGGGTCACCGTCACGGCAAAGAGATAGAGCTGCCATCGTTGCCAGGAAACTAAAGTGGCAGGGACCCCAAGGGCCTTGATGTCCGCGCCGGATGAACCCGGCAGGCGCCGCAATAATCCGTAGAGCAGCAGTGAGGTGATGGCCACAAATAACCAGCCCTTGATGATACTGACCAGGATGATCTGGGCCGGATCGTTGAACAGCCATGCCACGACCTTGTCGGAGAGCAGTATCCACAGGGAGGCAAACACCGCATAAATCAGGATAATACGGTAGATACCAAGGGTTCTGTCCTGGCCGTCCGGCAAGGAGTGAACGGGTGATTCCGGGTCTTGCATCATGGGTGTACACTTCAATAAAGGTGTTTGAGTTGGCTCGTGAGCCTCTTGCGGGTAAGAGCCTCCGGTGTCGCATTCCACAAGCGAGATGAGAGCCGTCGGCTATGGGCTCCCCAACGGCTTACGGCTTTCCGTGTCACTGTAGCGGGTGGCGATGGTCTCAAATATGTCGAAAATGGCGAGAAAGGCCGCCACCACATCCGGATCGAATTGACGGCCATTTTCGGTGACAATGATATCCTTGGCCGTGGCGAAGGAGAAGGGCTCTTTATAAACGCGGCGATTGATCAAGGCATCGAAGACATCGGCCAGGGCCATCAGGCGTGCCGAGATCGGGATGGCATCTCCAGCCAGCCCATCCGGATAGCCGCCGCCATCCCAGCGTTCGTGGTGCCAGTGGGCGATTTCCTTGGCCAGCACGAGAAACTTCACTGGTTGAGTGATATCGCGTTCAGCCTGTTCAATGGCCTCACTGCCAAGTTGGGCATGGGTCTTCATAATCTCCCACTCTTCCGGGGTCAGTTTGCCGGGTTTGAGCAGGATGTAATCGGGAATGCCCACCTTGCCGATATCGTGCAGGGGCGCGGACTTGGCCAGGAGGGTGATATTGGCCGCGGTCAGGAAGGCACTGAATCGGGGGTGGTTTTGCAGGTGATCGGCGAGGGCGTGGACGTAGCCCTGGGTGCGGCGCAAATGGTTGCCGGTCTCCGGATCGCGGGTCTCGGCCAGATGGGCGAGGGCGAAGATACTCACGTCCTGGATGAGCAGGTTTTCCCCCATACGCCTGGCCACTTCCGTTTCCAGAAAGGTATTCTGGTTACGCAGCCAGTCATGGGCCTGCTTCAGTTCCAGTTGGGTGCGAACGCGGGCCAGGACAATAAGCGGAACAATGGGTTTGGTGATGTAGTCTGCCGCGCCTATCTCCAGGCCGCGCATCTCCGCCTCGGTGCCGGCCATGCCGGTGACGAAGATGACGGGAATGTCACGGGTGCGCG